>JAHFEW010000111.1 GCA_023248215.1 Nitrospira sp. | reverse complement strand
TCGCCTGCTCCTTGGTCATACCGATATTGTAGCCGCCTACCTCTTCAAGAACGGCGCGAGAGGTAAACTGGACGACCGTCGTGATATGCAAGCCCGTTCGTCCTTCAGGTATCCCCCATTGGGCTAACGTGTCCCGGACAAAAGAAACCCAGGCGGCCCTCTTCACGGGTTCTCGGTCTTTTCTGTCCATGGGTTCCGGGGTGCACATCATCGACCACGGCTTGCCCCAGCCATGCTGAAGCGTCTCTCCGACTAAGCCGCACCTCGCAGTCTTGTCAAAGCATGCGATGAACGCCGATACCCACCCATATTTCCGCACGACACAATCGTCCTGCAAGAACAGGAACCGTTCATAATCCGGCAGTTGCTGCCAGGCATAATTCCAAGCCCCTAGATTCCATCCAGTATTCTCCCGAATAAATATCTTCTTGAAGAGAGACCTTACTTCTGCTGGCGGTGAATACTCCAAGCCATTCGCGCACAGAAAGAGGTCGTAGTCTGCTCCGGCGGCATACTCGGCCATAGACTTGCAGAGATCCAGCACATAGCTGGCGGGATTGCCGGTCCATGTTGAAACAACAACCGCTACACGCATCTACTCACCGCAGGGTTTGACTGCCTCGAGCGTAATCGCCAACTCATCACAGACGTTCCAGAGATGTCGGCGCAACGGTCGCTGCAAGAATTCAGGAAACCACTTGAATCCCTTCCGCATATTGTATTCGATCGACACCACTCTGAAATGAATCCTGAGGCCGTAGCAATTGGGAAACGAGAAATATTCAAAGGTCTTTTCCGTCATGAACCGGACATGGGTCGGATCGACGAATGCGTTTCTGGACATATAATACGGCGTCCGCACATACACTTGTGCGCCAGGCGCACAGATCCGATACAGTTCTGCCATAAACGACATCAGATCGCGGATATGCTCGATGGAATGGATGGAATAGATAGAGGCCACGCTCCCATCACGAAACGGCAGGCCGCACTCAAAGTCGCACACCACATCAACTCCAGGAAGCAGCCGCCGATCGACTCCGATTGCACCTGGCTGCTTGTTCGGGCCACAACCGATATCGAGGGTCAGTCCCATCCGCCACCTCCCATCGCGATCTTCATACAGGCCCGCCTCTGTGAGTCTTGAGCGCGAGCAACTTCCCTGCGGCAGCGCAAACCTCGTCGATCGTAATCAACTTCATACAATTCTGCTCGCCCCGCTGACAAGTCGGGTGAAAGCAGGCTCGGCAATCCAATTCTTTATAGATGACTTCACAGGCTCCCCCGCGTGGTCCCCACTCGCGTGGATTCGATGGACCGAAGAGCGCCACCAGCGGAGTGCCGACCGCCGTCGCGATATGCATGGCGCCGCTATCGTTGCCGACCAACAATGCTGATCGCTTCAGGATCGCTGCAAAGGGCTTGATGCCCACTTGGCCGGCCAGCACGACCGGACGGCACTTCGCCGCCCGAACAATCTGCTGAGCCAGATCAATCTCTTGGAAACTTCCGCCGATTAACACCTGACAGTGATACTCGGCCGTCAGTCGATCCGCCAACTCGGCGAACCGCTCATGGGGCCAGGCCTTAAACCAATAGCGCGCGCCGGGCTGGATAACCACGGTCCGCTGCTCACGTTGAACGCCAAGGCGGCTTAATACCTCCTCGGCACGAGCTTCGTCTTCTACTGACAACCACAACTTTGGCAATCTGTCGCTTGCGGTGATCCCCAATGGGGCGAGCGCAGCGAGATCTCGCTCGATCCGATGCCCACCAGATTCGCCCTGCACCACTGTCGTGTAGCCCCGTCCCCGCCAACGTCGCTCGTCATTGAATCCGATTCGAATCGGCGCCCGGCTCATCCATGTCAGAAACGCAGATCGATCGGCATCTGTTAAATCGATCACCGTATCGAAACGCTTTCGGCGAAGATCGGAGGCAAAGCTCCATTGAGCCGCGATCGATCCCTTCTCCAACAGCATGACCTCATCGACATACGGATTCCTCAAGAGGATCTCCTCTGTCCCGCGGTTCACGAGCACCGACAACCGTGCCATCGGATAGGCAGCTTTCAGGGCGTGCAACATCGGCGTGGCCAAGAGGACGTCGCCAAGATAACGCAACTTGATCACTAAGATGTTCTGTAGTGCCATATGAACATGCTGTCTGGACCGATCCTATCGGCAGATTGAGGCGTACAACTCCAATGTCTGCAACGCAGACTGCCGCCAGGTATAGTGCTTCACCCGATCCAACCCTCTTTTCCGTAACGCTGTTCTCAACGGTTCATTGTCCAGCACCTTGATCAGCGCCTCCCCTAACCCTCTGGCATCCAAGGGATCGATCAGCACCGCCGCCTCTCCCGCCACCTCACCCAACGCGGTCGTCTTGGATGTGATGACCGGAACTTCACAAGCCATCGCCTCAAGGACCGGCATGCCAAACCCTTCGTACAGTGAGGGGAAGACAAACACATCGGCGTAGGAATACAGCAGCTGCAGATCGTCTTTCGACAAACGGCCGGGGCAGAGCACTTGCGCCGTCAGTCCATACAGCTTCGCCGTTTCTTCGTATGAACCGAACGGATGTGTGGCTGATCCGACAAGGAGCAGGGTTCTCCCGCCAAGCCGTTCTCGCACCAGAGCAGCGGCTTCAAGCAACACCCGATGATTCTTGCGGGGGTCCGCCCCTCCGATGAACAGAATGAAACGATGTGCGGTCAGCCCGATCCGTTGCCGTAATGCGGCCATCGCGGACTCATCGCGACGAGGGCCAAACTCTTCTGAGACGCCGTTCGGAATGACTGCGATCTGCTCACGAGGGATGCCGTAGAGCGCCTTCAATTCTCCTGCGGAAAACTCCGACACGGTGATGACTCGTTGTGCGCGGCGAGCCGTTCGCTTGGTCTTATATGATGAGAGCCGCTGTCCAAATATTTTCGTCGAATACTGCGGGAACCGTTCAAGCCACAGGTCATGAATCGTGACCATGCCGCCATACCGCCCGGCCGTGTGCATCTTGAAATTGGTTCCATGGTACAGATCCAGTCGATCCACTGCCCCACGCCCTCGCATAGCCCATTTCGAGACCGCAACCCAACGAAGACGATCGACACCCTCCCATGCGTGCGTCTCATCCGGAGGAGTCGTTCCTGGCCGGAGATAGGCGACGAAATCGACATCTTGTTTCACGGCCAGCATGGCACGCAGAAGGTAATAGGTGTGCCAGCCGACCCCTCCCCGATCGCCGACGATGGGACTCGCATCGATGCCGATTCTCATCCTATCGGACCTGCCTCTGTGCAAGGACATCACGATAGACCTGTTCGATTTCGGCCACAGCCGCCTTCAGATCAAATCGTTCACGTGCGCGGACCAGTCCCCGAGCTCCCATCTGCTCACGCCGTTGCTGATCTTGCAGCAGCACCACGACGGCCTCGCTCAGTTCGCTGGCATCTCGCGGAGACACCACCAGGCCTGTTTCCCCGTGCGCCACCACTTCAGGAAGCCCGCCTACTCTTGTCGCGATGACAGCTTTCCCCATGGCCATGGCCTCGACCACCGCAATCCCAAACCCCTCCATCAGTGCCGGGTGCACATACAGGTCGAGAGAAGCCAGGAACGGATGAACCGGGTCTCGAAAGCCGACAATATGCACGCGATCGGCAATCTTCAACTCGTGCGCGAGCCTTTTCAATCGATCGGCATAGTCATGATCGTCACTACCCACGATCACGTAATGCACTGTCGGTACCGCACGGACGATAGCCGGAAGGGCCCGAAGCATGACCTCATAGCCTTTGCGTGGAAACAGGTTGGCAATGGTGCCTACCAGGACGGCTCCGTTCGGGACCCCGATCATCTGACGAATCGCCTGGCCATCGTGAGTGAGCGGTCTCTCGGAAAGATCAATGCCGCTGTAGACGGTCCGGACATTTTTCACTGAAACCCCGCCGGCAATCAGTGACTGTTCAATCTGCCGAGAGATGGCAATAACAGCTTCTGCGCGATCAAGCTGATAGCGACGCACCTTCGCCGGCTCGATTTCCTGTCTCACATGGGCCACGATCGGCACGGGATTGGACCTACGACTCGCGATGGCCCTCACGGTATGGGGAACCCACCAGATGTCATTCACATGGATCATGGCTGGATCGAGTTGATTCACGAGGGTCTGCAGACGCCGGACCGCCGATCGGCGCTGAAAAAGTGCGAGGGATTTTCTCCAGGGGGGAAGGCTAAGCGCATGAGTGGGAACTGCGATCGCGTGGAGCTGCTCTCGGAACGGGCCAGTTCCCGGGCAAACTACATGCGGCTCCCACTTGTGACGATCGAGTGTCTTCAGCAGTGCGATCAGATCGCGTTCCGCCCCACCGATGGCTTCAATCCCATGCACGTACAGAATTCGCGTACCCACTACCTGCGGTCCAATTGAGAGGCATTCTGCCTCGTTGTATCCCACAGCTTGGCATATTTGACAAAGGTGTACATGCTGGCGAACACACAGACAATAAGTCCGCGCACTCCATCGCGAAACCCCTGCCTTCGGACATAGTACTTCCAAAAGGTAAACACCGGACGCACTGTCAGATCCGTCCATCGAACCGTCTTCTTCGTTTTCCCGCGCTCTCTCGCTGCCAATGTCGTTAAATTATTGAACTTCGTGAAGTGGTCTTCGATCGTCCGTTCTGTGTAATGATCGAGCGCATTGGTCAGATATCCGTGCAGGCCTTCAAACACAAACCGGGGATGAGGCTCGCTATCATTTAACCGACCGACGCCACGTCGGAACAATCTGAGTTGATAATCCGGATACACCCCTCCCCATCGAACCCACTCCCCATAATAATAATTCTTCCTCGGATGCGAATAGGCCACCGGACCTGCTTGATCGGAGACCTCTAACACGCGTTGAATTTCAGCACGGAGATCGTCACTGACGCGCTCATCGGCATCCAGAATAAAGACCCAGTCTGATGTAGCATGATCGATCGCGAAGTTTTTTTGTTCGCCAAAACCATTCCACCTGCGTTGGAAGACATGCGGCGTAAACTCCCGGCAAATCTGAACGGTATTGTCGGTACTGTAGGAATCGACTATGATGATTTCATCCATCCAAGCTACCGAGTCGAGAGCTTCACGAATGTTCCGTTCTTCATTGAACACGATAATCCCACAAGAAATCGTTTGATGCATATCGGCTCCTCCAGGTAAATGTTGTCAGGGAAGCCTTCCCTGAGCAGAGCATGATCATTCCACTTGACAGGCTGGAGACAGTCTTGAAGATTGCGCTCCTACTGCGTGGTGATCACTACGCAAGCCACGGTGGGCAGACCGGAGGCACTGGTCATGACAACACTTCACTGCATAGCAGTGTCGCCGCCTGCTCAAACTGCCGACGGTACTGACCGACCACGCGATCGGGACTGATCCAGAGTCGGCGCCAAACCGTGGCGCGATCCAGCTCCTGGACCAATTTCCTTAGAGGTTTGACCACCTGCCGAGTAAGTCGCTGCCTGGATGACTGGGCGGAAAACTCGGCCGGCTTACACCACAACTCGGCTTGTTCGGCTTGGCTCCATTTCCGGTCGATCGTCAGCCGTTCATGGGAGCAAGCAAACGGCTCCCGCTTACTCTTGATTGTCGCCCGGATGAAATGATGCACGAACGACGCCCCCACGACCATACACCGCTTCATATCCCCAATGAGCTGCTCGCGCTTACGCAAGGTATAGTACAGATCCCAGTCAGCAGACTGAATACGTTCGTCCAAACCTCCAAGCGTGTCATAGGCCGATTGCCTGATCATCACGCAGGACCCAACGATTCCGTCAAACATCGTTCCGGCAAACGCACGGTGCGCCTCTCCGCAATAGCGTTCCCAATCGCCATACATCGCTTGGACCATCCTCCGCAGTTGATCGATGCCCTTTCCGCTGGAGAGCCGTTCTTGTCCGATCGCCGCCCATCGCCCCTGCATCCAATCGGTCAAGGTGGCAGTCGGCATCATTTCCAATCCGAGCGGTGACGCGGCATCGAGGTGATACCGCTCCATCGCCTCGATCAAAAACCCGTTCCAATTCGGCGCGACGTACAAATCGTTGTTGATGTGGCACAGGAACTCTTCACTCGCCGCGCAGGAGCCGAGATTCATCGATTCCGGGTAGCAGAGGTTTCGATCGTTTCGAATCACCCGGCACCTGTTCGCCTCAAAGAACTTCGCCGATCCGTCCGTCGAATGATTGTCGATGACAATGACTTCGTACGGACCGGTCGTGTAGCGCTGGAGTCCCTCCAAGAAAAGCTGATTGTGACCGAGCTGATTATGAACCGCGACTATGATACTCAGCATACTGTTATGCTCGCCCGACCGCTCGTGTTACCCTCGAAACCCACGTCGAAGGACTTCCCGATAAAACTGGAGATTCAGCCAACGATTGCGCCGGGCGGCCCAACGACGAGAAGAACGGAGACGGTCCGCCATCACCGCTGGATGCGATCCACCGAACTCCTTCAACATGGCATAGTCTTCGAACTGAAAGGTGGCCTGAGCGAGTTGTTTCACTTGGTCGGGAGGCAAATTGTCTCCGTGATGTTTTTGAGCCTGTTCCCTCTTTTTTGCCAACAGCGTTTCTGGTTTTTTTACCCACCCGTAATGAAAGATACGGGCACCGGAATACGGGATCCTTTCTTTAGGACCGCTCTGGAGATACTGCTGCGTCGCCTTGAGATGGAACCCTACTGCATCGCCACAGGACTCCACTTCACCATTATTCCGAATGATCCGCACAGCTTTGTGGTAAAACCATGGATTCGTGGACCAATAGTCCGCGACAAAATGCAGATACCGGAATAAGAGCCCTTTCACCTCGGGACTGCCAAGATGGCGGCGCATCGCCTCCTGGATCACCGGCAAATCGTCTTCATGCACGACCTCGTCGGCTTGAATGTAGAACGCCCAATCCCCGGTACAGTGTGACAACGCAATGTTGGTCTGTTGTGCGTAGATCAGTCCATCTTTTCGCAGCGTCTCGTCCCAGATCGACTCCACGATTCTGATCTTCGGGTCGCCGATCGAGCGAATCAGTTCAAGCGTGCCATCGTCGCACCGCCCGACATTAACGATGAACTCGTCGACCACCGGCAAAGTGGAACGGATCGACTCCACGACCGGATAGTCGTACTTCACCACGTTGCGACAGAATGTAAATCCACTCACCTTCATGGCTTTCGGCTCAGCTCCCAAAACTTGGCGTACTTCATGAGGGTGTAATAAGCATAGAGACCGGAAAGAATCAACCCGGCCATGGCCGCACAGAAACTTTCGCCCCACAGGCACGGGCTAGATCAGCCGTCCGATCGCGGCTTTCCGCATCGACCACGATCACCTCATCCACCCACTGAACCGACCGCAGACAGTCTTGTATATTGCCTTCTTCATTTTTGGTGATGACCACACAGGCAACGGTGGGCAGAGTCGAGATACTGGTCACGGCTGGACCTCACCGCGATGAACAACCCCTCCTCCCAATGCGTCGAACTGCCGGCGGTATCGCTCAACAATACGGCTTGGGCTGACGAACAGCCATCGCCACGCACAGGCGCGGTCGAGTTCTTGCGCCAGCTTCCCAAGGGGCTTGCCAACATGCCGGCGAAGGATCTGCTGAAATGAACGCTCACCCGAGGCGGACCGAAAATAATTGGGCTTGTACCAGAGCTTCTCCTGCTCTTCCGTTGACCACTTCTCAGGAATGGAGAGTCGAGGATGGGTACAGGCGAACGGTTCCCGCTTTCCTTTCACCGTCGCTCGAATGAAATGGTGTACGTAGCATCCACCGAAGATCTTGCATCGGCGGACATCCCCGAGCTCGTCCTCGCGCTTTCGAAGCCTGTAGTAGAGATCCCAATCGGCGGCCTGCATGCGCTCATCCAATAGGCCAATCTTTTCAAGCGTTGAACGCCTGACCATCACACAGGAGCCGTTGAGCCCATCAAACATGGTCGTTGAGAAACAGCGATGCACCTCTTCGCAGAAATCTTCCCAATCTCCATACATCGCCCTGATCTTTGCGTGGAGTTGGACAGCCGTTTTCCCCGAAGAAAGCCGGCCTTGTCCAATTGCCGCCCATCGACCTTGTATCCAATCCGTCAGCGCCGGTGTGGGCATCATTTCCAACCCCAGCGGCGTAATGGCATCCAAGTGAAAGCGTTCCATCGCCTCGATCAACCGGCCATTCCAATTCGGCCCCACATACAGATCGTTATTGATGTGACAGAGATACTCTCCCGTCGAATTCCGAGTCCCAAGGTTCATGGACTCCGGGTAACAGAGATTGGCGGCGTTTCGAATGACACGACACCCTTGCGATTCAAAAAACTCTGCCGAACCATCGGTGGAATGATTATCGATGACGATGACTTCGTATGGACCGGTCGTGTACCGACGAATCCCCTCCAAGAAGAGCATGTTGTGGCCGATCTGATTGTGCACCGCAACGATCACGCTCAGCATCCAGTTGGATCCCCCATTTTGTTTTTCACTGCGAACTTAAACGTGCCCTCCCAGCGCAGGACAGTGTAGTTGCATTCGCGCGGGAGCACACGATGAATGCGGTTGAGATCCCCGACTGACTGATAGACTCTCTTGATAAATTGTCCATGCCGGCAGTCGCAAAACTCATCGATTGTCTGGCCGGTCTTGGGTTCGAAGGTAAGCGTATCTCCTTCGCCGACGTAGACAAACCAGCGATGGAATGACCATCCACGCTCAGCGTGCGGATAATTGTAACCCTGCTCGTAAAACGGGCTGGGCGTCTCTATGTATCCTGCACGTGCGATGCGCATCAGTTCTTTGCAGGCGGCCTCAGGGTCCTCGGTGTGTTCCAACACATGAGAGGCATAGACATAGTCAAACGTCTTGTCCTTGAAAGGGAGCGATTCCACCGTAGCCAGAAGAAGGGGGAGCCCTACCCTTTGTATAGGCTTCCCGCGTTCAGAATCATCCTCGGGAAGGAGGTCAACCAGGTGGGTCGCGTCCTCATGCGGTCGATGACCCGATCCAACATCCAAGACCCGTCTCTTAGAGGGTTTTCCAAATCGCCGGCGAAGGTAGAACTTACAACGACTCACCGCACCGCTCAGTCCCATGTATCCGACTCCATGACTATGGAATGCCTAGCAGGCTGCGGAAAAACTATTGTAGTGCGGCCGCTCTTCGATGGACTGCATGTTCTCACAGAACAAGAGCACCCTCCCGTAGGATGCTCAAAAAGGCCGTCCAGCAAGGCCGCAGCGAGTGCAGGACCGAGGCGTACCCTCTGGGGTACGTTGAGGGTCTGAACGATGCGAGAACGCCGCTGGCAGACTTTTTCAGCATCCTGCTAGGGCCTCGACCTATTAAGGCCGGTCTAACCATTACCCGCGGAAGCCTCGCTGGGAGATCGTTCGGTAGAATCTCCAATTGAGCCACCGATTTCTCCGGGATCCCCACCGCCGTGCCACACGAATCCGCGCCTGCATCACCGAGGGGTGCCGGCCGGAAAATTCTTTTAACACTGCATAGTCTTCATACTGAAACGCGTCCTGTTGATACAAGGCAGCCTGTTGGGGGGGAGGGGTCGCTCCATGGTACACTGCAATCTGCTCTTTCACCTTCGCCAGCATGGTTTTAGGATCTTTCACCCACCCGTAGTGAAACATTTGCGCGCCAGAATAGGGAAGCCACTCCTTCGGACCGCTCTGCAAGTATTGCTGGGCAGCCTTCACATGAAACCCCACGGCATCGCCGCAGGACTCCACTTCACCATTATTGCGAATGATGCGCACAGCCTTGTGGTAGAACCAGGGATTCGTCGACCAATAGTCCGCGATAAAATGCAAATACCGGAACAAGAGCCCTTTCACTACCGGATTGCCGAGATGCCTGCGCATGGCCTCTTGGATCATCGGCAAATCGTCTTCGTGCACCACCTCGTCTGCTTGAATATAGAAGGCCCAATCCCCGGTACAGTGTGACAAGGCAATATTGGTCTGTTGGGCGTAGATCAGTCCGTCTTTTCGCAGCGTCTCATCCCAGACTGACTCCACAATTCTAATCTTGGGATCGCCGATCGAGCGGACTAGCTCAAGCGTGCCATCATCACACCGCCCGACATTTACGATGAACTCGTCGACCACCGGCAAAATCGAGCGAATCGACTCCACGACTGGATAGTCGTACTTCACCACGTTGCGACAGAATGTAAATCCACTGACTTTCATAATTCCTTGTCTATTCGGTCTGTTCAGTCTGTCTGGTTGGTCTGGTCTCTCTCGTCTACCGAGTCTTTCTGGTCTATCTGGTTTCTCTAGTTATCCGGGTTTCCCAACCGAACAGACGAGACAGACCGGATAGACCGGATAGACCAAATAGACAAGACAGACCAGATAGACCTCCCCACTAGACAGACACGTTGTCAGACAGACACGTTGTCCTTCGTGAGTTCCCAAAACTTGGCGTACTTCATAAAGGTGTAATAAGCATAGAGACCGGAAAGAATCAACCCGGGCATGCCATCCAGAAAACCGGTCCGCTGCACATACATCTTCAAAAACGCGCCCAGCGGATGGGTGATCAGCTGATGGGATGAGAAGCGACGTCCCTGTTCGACCATTCGGCGGGCCATCAAATCCGAGTACCGATCCTGCTTCGCCACATAGTGATCGATGTCACGAAAGGGATATTGCAGCGCCGGTCTGGTGAGATGCCCCACCGGTCCGTCGCAGTCGAAACTTTCATGAACCAGCTCCTGGCGATAGCGAAACCGGCTCTTCCGAAACAGTTGCGGCTGCCGATAGTCAGGATACCAGCCGCAATGCTGAATCCAGCGCCCCAGAAAATAGTTCTTCCTTGGAACAAAATAGGCATCGGCATCCGGCCCGCGATCGAACAGCTGCCGAATCTCCTCGCGCAACTCCGGAGTCATCCGCTCATCGCTGTCCAAGCTAAACACCCACTCGTGAGAACAATACGCCACGGCCTGAGTACGGAGGTCTCCGAATCCTTTGAAATCGACTTGATAGACCTTGTCTGTAAACTCACGGCTGATCGTCGCAGTCTTGTCCGTACTATGCGAGTCGACGACGATTAGCTCATCTCCCCAGCCAGCAACGGACTCCAGGCACGCCCGCATGTTCGGCTCGTCGTTGTAGGCGATCACATAG
>JAHFEW010000110.1 GCA_023248215.1 Nitrospira sp. | reverse complement strand
TGTATATGTCCGGCTACTCGGGCGATACCCTCCAAGCCAACGGAGTGGGCGACGACACCCCCTTCCTCCAGAAGCCCTTCCTCCCAACCACGCTCATCGAGAAAGTACGCGAACTGTTGCAAACTCCCTCGCCCCGCTGATCTCGGATCGCTTGTTCAGGTAGGTACAACCTAGGCTAGCTTACCGCCGCATGAATCAGTCTGTTTCAATCCTCACCCGCCCTTTCGAGCGGGCTCTACCTCCGGAATGTTTCAGAACCTACCTTTCTCCGCCCCTCGTCTCGATAAGATAAATCGGTCATCAATCAATTGCGCGCCTAGATCGATCAACGCGGCGTTCCCGTCGTTTGACAGCATGTACAAGGGTTTTCCCCACGACTTTAGTTCACGGCACAGCTCAAAAGTTTTGCTCTGGGGAGAGGCGTAGGGAGCAAGAATGTGTTCGGCGAGGGCAGCCACAAAGCGATTGCGAAACTGAGCGGTATCGACGGTTGCACGACGGAGTTTGGCGGAGAACGGTGAAAGGTACAGGAGCCGTCCTTTTTCTAAAGCCGTCTTGTGTTCGGACGGTATTCGCAATGACTTGAGCCCTCTGGCTGGGCATAGAATCACCGGCTGGCTTCCGCGCAGCAGAATCCGTAAGCATTCTTGTTCCATCGGCGAGTGAAACCCACCGATAACCGGCACACCCGTTTCACGCAACTTTTTCGCGAGGTCATAGGTTTGGAGGATGATGTTGCCTGGGCATTTCACTGAACAGATCAGCGCGATGGGTTTGCTCTTCAGGAGGTCTAGGTTTCCAATGGAGGCAATTCGAGAAGGGGCCTCGTTGCCTAGATATTGGGCTAGTTGGGAAGGGAAGCGTAGTTCACTTGAAGAAAGCCAAACAAGGGAGATTGGCATGCCGATGCGCTGCTCGCTATCTAGGCTGGGATTGCTTCATCATCAGGCACCGGAAGATTGGGATCAGCCGTGACGCCCAGCCATTTTAATGTAGCAAGATTGCGGATGGTTGAGGCAACCGCACTTCGATCAAGAGGCGGACGACGTTTCTGTTTCCAATGCATGACCGCTTCTAACACCTCGGTCTCGGAAGGAAGCGTGCGCCGTTCGCCTACAAGTTCACGCGTCGCAAACAAGACGGTGGCGATGATCTCCGCTTGATCGGTGTTGACCCTGGTAAACAGATCTGCGGTCTTGTCGAGGGTCTTACCCCATTGCTCAAAGAAGGGCGCATACTTTTGGCGAATGCGATGGAAGTTGGGTCCCACGGTGACCATAAACATCTTCCCACGGCGTTCTTCCTGCAACAGGCCGTTATTGACGAGCTTGGCTTCCAGGCTTTTCAAATCGCCTGAGAACGGACCGAAGCTGCCTCGCTGATAGTGCAAGCCCGTCGGCAATCCCTCGTTGGTTGCGACATAGGCGATTTTCTGAAACAGCGTTCGCCCAACCGGCCAATGGTAGGGTTGCTGCTCGATGCGAGCGAGAATTTCAACCAGCGCCACCCAAGCCGGATTGAGTGCAGACTGTCCATTCTTGACGGACGGCTCCGCCGGCTGATCGGCGCCTTGCGCTAAAAACTCCACTGTCAGTTCTTTCGGGTGCGTGCCATAGGGAGCGTACATCTCAACCGAGATACTCATGTCCTTCACAAAGCGATAAATCAAGGGGCCGACCACCCGCCATTCCAATTGCCCGTTGCCGCACCCAAGCGGAGGAATGGCCAGTGACGTCACGCCCCATTCCCGGTAATGCTCGAAGAGGTGTTTCAGCCCCCGCTCGATGTCGCTCAGTTTGGAGATCGACTTCCAATGGTCCTTGGTCGGAAAATTGACGATCTGGGGCGGGAACAATGTCTTGTAGAGATATGGGATGCCGGGCTTCACTTCACTCCGTTGGCATCGTTGAACATAGTCTTCATACATGTCCGGGAATTGTTCTTTGAACTCAAGGGCAATCCCCTTTCCCATGACACCGACGCAATTGACCGTATTGATCAGCGTCTGCGCCTTCGAATTCAGTATGTCTCCGACTAAGATTTGCATGGTTGCCACATCTACGGGAATAGAGCAGAATTCCCTTGCCCATAAGACTCTCGACCTATAAGGCTACCCCGGTTGCCTTGGCGGCAAAACGAACGAAAGAAGCGCAGCGTCTGATCCTGTTCAAGTCAGGCATCGCTTCGATGATCTGCTTGGCATGGATCCGATCGGTGTAAGGACGCCCAGTATTTTGTTGAAAGGTCTTCATGATCCGCTTTTTCGGATTGTGGAATTTCTCTGAGTTCTTCACGTCGGCAATCTGGGCCGGATGAGCAGGCCTAGATAAGATTTGTGAGATTGCCCTTCCGTCCGTAATCAACCAGGCTTCCAACTCCTGCTCAATGCAGACGAGGTACACATGTTTAGATGATATCCTCGCTTTCTTCAGTGACCGCGCGATAGCCTGCCGGTCTTCTCTGCGACATGGCTTGGCTCCGCCTTTGCGCCATGGAGGATACAGATCCCATACGATAATCACCCGCTCACATCCATCTTTGAGTAATTGGATTGCCGCCTCTCCGCATTCCGCAAGAAGCTTAGGCTTATTGTCCAGCGTGATGCTGCTCACCCTAACTGAGGGTTTCAGGCGTTTCGCCAGGACCTCGCAGACGGCCTTGTCGGCACCGGCCGGGCCGCACTCGAAGATCATCCCGACTTTCATCGAGCCCGTTTCTTGTTGAACAGCCCCATTGTGTAAAGACGGCCGGGGCTAAAGTCACGCGTCCAGCGCAGGAGTACTTTCTGATCGGCTGGTCGCGTAAAAGTGGGTTGGCCATTAATGCGCTCGACCATGACGATATGGGAGAGGTCGAGAAGATCAAGGAGATAAGGCGAATGAGTGGTCACGATGACTTGGGAACGTCCTGATTCAACCAGGGTGCGAATCTCGTCTACCAGTAAGTGCAGCGTTCGCGGATCAAGCCCGTTTTCGATTTCTTCAATCACAATCAGCGGCGGCGGACTCGGATGGCGAAACAGCGCAAGGAACGCGAGAATCCGAAGGGTGCCGGTCGATAACAGCCAGCCAGGAACTTTGAAATCCGCTTCCGTCAACTGAAGATAGACAGTCCGCTCTAATTCTGAGGTCAAAGCTGGCTGCAAATCCTTGGCGTAGGGCAACACGTGCTGCAGTGTCTCTACGATGCCGTCGAACGCCGCCTGATCGAGCCTGCGAATGCTCAAGAGATAATCGGCGAGGTTTGACCCTTCCTTGTTCAACCTGACCTGTCCACCGGTGCGATGCTGGGGAACCGGCACTCCCATGGACTGGGGAACGAGCGAGACAAATTGCCATGCAAGTGGATATCGATCCAGAGCTTTCCCCAATTCGGATTCGCCATCCGTATCCTTATATTGCTGTGGACGGTCATTCTTATGCCGTAGGGTGACATTCCCCTGTGCATCGCGCTGCATGTCGAGGCGGCTTTTGATGACAACCCGTTCTTGTTCGATGAACAGCTCATTGGAGCCTGGCCCGGCATTGACGCGGAGTGTGGCAGAGAACGCGCCCGTTCTGATTCGCCCCGTGAGGTCAAAACTCATAGGGTTGGCGTGAGAAGACCGCCCGCGTACAGGTTGGCTCAATCGGTGTGATACACCCTGGTGCCACACATGTTCGAAACCTCTCCAGGGTTGCATAGCCACATCCAAACCCCGATCTACAATCGCTTGAAGGGTTTCCAGGCCCTCGGTGATGCTGCTCTTGCCGGAGCCGTTGTTGCCGATGAACACAGTCAAAGGGGTGAATCGGATGGGGCCGCTGTCCCGCACGGCCTTGAAATGCTTGAGGCGGAAGGATCGGAGAAACGGCGTGGTCATGAGATGAGCCCCCGTTCGACATCCCGGTAAGCGTTAAGTGCCGCGACTTTGACCGGATCGGGTACAAGGGGAAAGGTCGTAAGGATGTAGGCGAATTCCTCTTCGGTCAGGCCGTACAGATGAGCAACAAGGCCATCGAGTTCAGCCCGGAGCCTGGAACGTTCGGGCGGGTCGGAGATACCGTCCTTGTGGTTCTTGAGGCCGACCTGCTTGGCAAGATCGTCAAACTCGGGCGTGGTACAGATCAACCGCGCTGCCCGCCGTATAATCGGCCAGAACGCCTCGTCCTTTTCTGTAAAACGCGGAGTGGGTATCTCGTAGATGAAAAACATGTTCATGTTCGTCAGGATTTTTTGACGAATGAACCAGTCTGCCCCGAAGCTCGAAAGCACGGAACATGCGAAGAGTAGACGTGGGGGGTTGTCATTTTCGGTTTGAAGCCAAGCCTTTCCGTCAATTTCGTCACGGACCGGGACACTGACCAGAATAGAGTTGCCCGCGAAAACCATCTTGGGAATCACTGAAACGACCAAGGCTCGTTCATTGGTTGCTCCAGTCACAGCACGAATCCCAACCCTGTAATGGCTATATCCAAGAATAACCTCCCCCTCATCTACATCGTCAGGCAATCCACGTTGGCGCAGCATTGTTCTGATACTACGGACCCTTGCTGAAAGCAGTTCATTCACGCCCTCGCGCTCGTTGATCCAGTACCGAACTCCGCTCTTTCCGTGCTCGTAATGCCAGATCATCTTCCCTTCGTAAAGAGGTAGCCGACCTGGGCCAGGAGAAGTCTTAAACAGGTGGCTGTCATTGGTCATGTGAAACTCTGCCGTCAGCCGAAGATTCCACGTGCTATGTAGGTGCTTCCCGAGCAATGGAAATCGGAGCATCTTTTCGGCGATCTGGACGTCCAGATCATTCCTGAACTCCATGACGGACAGGGAATTAGGAGAGATCCGGCGGATGAGGTCCACAGGCATCTCAATGGCCCCCTCCCGCGGAAAGCGCTCCAGTTCTTTCACATCATGACGCATGAATGCCGCAGGAAACTGGTTGGTTGTCCCACCCTTTTCAAACGTCAGGACAATGAACTTGTAGCTACGGTGTACGCCCTCGAATATCTCCTTCCGGTTCTCAAACCCAAACAGGCCTGTGATTTGAGTTTCCGTGAAGAGCATTTCCCGGAGTTGCTTGGCCCCGAGGTCCGTGTAGATCCCGCTGGGGATCACAATGCCGCAGTGCCCCATCGGGCGGAGAAGGTTGAAGCACTGCTCGGTAAAGAGTTTGTAGAGGTTAATGTCGGTGCCGGCCTTTTTGCCATCCACGACGGTTACCTGGTTTTTGTACTGCGGCGCGGATCTGAAGAAGGCGCTGACGTGTGGAAATCGGCTCAGGTATCCAAGGTATTTTGTCCGCACTCTTGGTTGCTCAAGCAGTTTGGTGAGCCGCTTTTCGAAATCTTTGATGTCTGTGCCACGTCGCTCCACTTCAGGATCATATTCGTAGCAGAACTCCTTCGCGATGGGCTTGAAGATTTCCCAGGGCGGGTTGGTGATGATGGCGTCGAAACCCCCACGGGCATTCAGGATCTCGTCGAACTCAAACCCCCAGTGGAATGGACTCAGTGTCTCCAGGTCGGTGTCGGCCAGAGGGCGCTTTTTCGGTTTCCCCTGATCGCTTTTCTTATCGTCCCAGGTGGCTTCCTCATATTTGATGCCGAGGCGCTGGAACTGGTCCAGTAAGAGCCGGTTGAGCGCTTCTTTGGCTGTCTGTTTCTTCTGCTCGATCTCGTCACGTAGTGCCCGCAAATCCTCGGCATAGACAGATGCGTGTCTATAGGTCTCGATGAGGCGATTCTTCTCGGCTAGGACCTGACGATAGTCCCGGAAATAGCTGGCAGTGGCGAGATCTTCGGCATACTTGGCGAAATCTTGGTCGTCAACTCGCAAGAGCCCGATCAGAGAGTTACCGGTCAAGATGTTGAAGTCAATGTTGGGCAAAGGCTCTAATTGTTCCACGGTCTCGGCGGAGGCTACAAGGGCAAGGAACAGGCGGAGCTTGGCGATTTCCGTCGCCTCCTCCATGATGTCCACGCCATACAGATTGTCGGTGATGATCCGTTTCTTGATGAAGTAACTGAGGCTCTTGTGTTCGCGCTCGGCCTGACTCAGCCACGCGGAAAGGTTTCGGTCGTGCAGGAACTTGATTTTTCCGATGATCGCGGCGTAGAGGTTGATGAGCGTTTTCATGGCCGCGACGAGGAACGCGCCGGACCCGCAGGCCGGATCAAGAAGGGTTAGTTTGGGCAGAACTTCGTGCAGCAGTTGCCGGCACAGAGCCGCATCGAGGTCCATGAGGAGGTCGGAAACACTCTGATAATGGTACGACCTGACACCAGGGATGTGATGAGCCGTCACTGTTTCCGGTGTATTGACCGCCGCCAGGATTAGCCGGTGGATCGTACTCTCGCAGAGATATTCGGTGATCTCCGGCCTGGTGTAATAGGCGCCGAAGGCCTTCTGGTTGATGTATTTTTCAAAGATATATCCGAGGACGTCCGGGTTGATCTCTTCGTCTTCTCCGCCCGGGGTGTCATTTAAATTCCAGGAGTAGCGCTTGAACAGCGCGAACAGGTTTTCAAAAGCCTTGTCAGGCACATCGAGTTTGGGATTCTCCTCTTCGATCTTATGCGGCAGGAAAAGGCCTCCATTGAGATAGCGAATCGAGCCGAGCCGCTGTCGCGCTTCCATCGAGCGCTCTTGCTCAGGTTTGGCGAAGCCTTCGAAAAAGAGGAGTTTCAAGAATGTTCCGAAATACCGGTTGGGACCAACTGTTTTCCGAGTCTCTGCGAGCTTTGTCTGGAGATACTCAAAGTTGCTATTGTCGATGAAGCCCTTGCGTTGAAGAAAGTAGATAAACATGAGCCGGTTGAGCAGCACGGACGCGTACCACCGGCGGTCCCTTTCCTTCTCGATTCCGCGGATAAACTCCAAGAAAGCCAGGTGTTGCTCGGAAAATTCCCGATAAAATTTCTTGGTGATCTGCTCGACATCCAACGCGTCTCTGAGCCGCTTGGCGACTTCAACCACAGGGATTCGCCCGACTTCGTCCAGCTCGCTGATGTCGAACACCATTGCGCTGAGTTTGCTGAGGAAGAGGTCTCCCGGCTGGCCTTGAACGTAGAGATGTTCGCGCGGATAGGTTTTCGACCCGTCTCGCTTGACCCAATACCAGAGGCTCTGAGTCCTGTGCCGATCGAGAAAAATTAACAGATTTTCATGATGCTGCTTGGCGATCAGCTTGTAGAGCGCCGCCCTGACTTTTGCCTTGGGGACAGTCCCGTCTTGCGCGGTGATTTCCAGAACGACCACTCCCGCTAGTTCCGCGATCTGCCGGCTCTCGAACTCCATGCCGTCATGAACCAGGGGAGTGGGTTTCCGAACGGATGGCTGGGACCAGCCCAATTCCTCGATGAAGAGAGTCTTAAACTCGAATTTCTGGAGCAGGGAGCGCGTTCTTGAAATGGCAAGTTTGGCCATAGGATTACTCTAAATGTTCTGCCAATCCCATGGAACAGATGATCCTTGGTTCCTGGGCCTGTTCTTCCTCATGGATCAGACAGAGCCGGTCCTCTTCACGAAGGGCGATCACCAATTCTGCTAAGGCTTCGTCGGCCACACCGCTACGGAGTTGGCGATTGAGCGTATCCACCGCAGATTGACGGAGTGGGTACCGGTAGATTTCATCGATCGCTTTCACGAGTTCCTGGGACTCGAACAACGTCCCTCTCACGCGCTCGGCATAACGCTTGAGCCGTTCATATGTGCGGAAGCGCGCCCCGGAAGGTCGGCCCAATTGTCCCCCCACCGTTTTTTCTTCTCTGACGATCAACTCGACACCCTTCTGAACAAGTTCATGATGGGTCTCTTGACGCGGCAGAGCCGTGGTATCTGGGCCACATGCCGCAGCTTGGAGGATGGCAAACTGTGACTCGGTGACGGCGGTACCTTGCTTGTCGATCCAGGCCAGCGCATCGTTGTTTTCTGCCGTTCTCAGATATACCAACACACCACCTGGCTGTCTTTCTGTCGGCTCATGCGCCCGCGTTGCATAGATGACAGGTGGGAGGTCGGGAATGGACTTCTGCAGACTCGGATCCATAGTGATCGCATTCTTCCAGATCTGATAGGCATATGAGGCCAAATCTACTTCTGTGTCCGCATCTCCATCTAGAATACCTGCTTTCTCATGGTAGAGATTGAGGACCGCATTATCGTTTCGGTCGTCTTCAAAGAAAGACTCGTCCGTGCCGACCACTTCCGCATTCTCTTGGAGACGGCTCCGCACCCTGGCTCGGAGTCGGATGATGCGCTCGACCCCTTCAGCTGGCAAAAAAGAATAGCACAGGATATTTTCAGCTTTCTGCCCAATCCGGTCCACGCGTCCTGCTCGTTGGACGAGGCGAATGATGGCCCATGGCAAGTCGAAATTGACCACAATGGCCGCGTCTTGCAGGTTTTGTCCTTCGCTGAGCACATCCGTGGCAATCAACACTTGTAACTCTTCGCCTGGTTTCAGTCTGTCTCGTTTGTCGTTGCTGTCCGGGCTGAACCGCCAGGCCAAGGCCGTCGGGTTCGCAGAGTCTCCAGTTGCACCAGCTAAGGCCGTGACTCCACGCGTTGCGAGCTGGGCCTCTAGGTAGCGTACGGTATCGGCAAATTGCGTAAAGATAAGGATTTTGTCGGTCGGATGTTTCTTCTTGAGCAAATTGGCGAGGGCCTGAAGCTTGGCGTCTTTGTTCGAGTCCCATTCACCGCATAGCTGTAAGATCCTTAGCAGGGCCTCTGTATCACTCAGCAAGTCCTTCTCTAACGACTTCACAAACAGGCCGGAGGGAAGCCACTTAAACCGGCGTTTGTATTGGCCGGCGTACTCCTCATAAATCTCGGTTCCCCGTCTGATGAAGTCTTTGGCGTTTCGCAGCGAGCCTGATGGTGCTTGCTTTGGATCTTGATCGGTCTCGTCGTCTTCAAATAATCTTGTTTTGGCTTCGGGAGCGTCTGCGTCTTCGTCATAGATGCGCGCATCGAGCATCTCGGAATTTTGCGTGCCGATTGGGAGAGGTTTCTTGTGTTCAATCGCATGAAGGTAGACGTAATTACGGAGGATATGGCGTTCGATGGACTGGAGAAAGGCCTGGCCGCTGCTTTCGAGACGCTTGAACAGATTGGTACGACAGAACCCCATGAGCCGCTTCCCTGCACGGGACAAATCTTGCAGCAATCTCGCTTCGGTTTGCGTGGGAGGTTCGTGGGGGGTAGCAGCCACATAATTCCCTAATCCATACCGTGGGAGATTGAGGGCGTTGATCGTATCGACCACATTCGGTGCATAAAGCCGCGCATATTGGTCAGAAGGGCTCGCATCGTCAATCTTAAACGCCACAGTCTTTGGGACTCGGGTGGGAAAATAGGACCGGCTCCCATCTTCGAAGGTGAGAAATCTACGGCCGTTGGCCGGGTCAATCTGGGCGTAGTTGTCCTGGATGAAACTGCGGGTGCGTCTCACCATGTAGAGGCGCATCAGTTCTCGCCAGTCGTCTGCATATTCACTCTTCTCAAAAGCCGCCAGGGAGCGCAGGGGACATTGATGGCGGCGGACAAACTCTGTTTCGGTAAGATCGCGAATTAAGCGTTCGGGACGAACACCCAGGTCTTTGTCCTCCATGACAAAGAGACGGAGCTGACTGGAAAGGTCGAGATAGGTTTTATTATAGGGAGTTGCTGAAAGGAGAATGCACTTGCTCTCGTTGGCTTGGACATATTCTTGGATTGCTCTGTAGCGCTTGCCTTCCCGGTTACGAAGATTATGACTTTCGTCAATGAGGACGAGTCGGTAGCGGCGCAGATTCGGCAGCTCCCCCACAACTTGACTGATGGACAATACCTTCGCGTGCAACCGGTATTGGACTCGATAATCCTCCCACATCGGGACTAGGTTTTTGGGACAAATGATAAGCGTTTCAAGTCCATGATCGTCTTCCATGATGCGGGCCAAGGCCGTAGCCATGAGGGTTTTCCCAAGGCCTACCACATCCCCGATCAATACCCCTCCGCGCTTGTTCAAGTGATGCGCGGCAATTTTGACCGCAGCCGTCTGGAACTCAAATAATCTTCTGCCAAAATCTCGTGGGATTCGAAATTCGGAGAGCCCGGCCCGGGCCTCTTGCGAGAGATGGTAGGCCATCTTGATGTAGATGTGATGGGGAGGAACGAGTTCTTCCCGTGCCCAACTTTCCTCGATAATACTGACCAGTTCTTCGGAGATATCAACGCACCAACGGTCAGTCCATCGATCTTCGAACCACTTGGCTAGCTTCTGGCAAGCATCGTGATCCAGAACATCTACGTTCAGCTCGCCCTGCTTGGAAAGACCCGCAAACGTCAGATTACTACTTCCCAAATACCCGACGGTGGGGTTGATGGGATCGGGGCGGAAGAGCAAGTACAGCTTCGCGTGCAGCGGATGTCGAAGAAACAGTTTGACGACCACTTTCTTTGCTTTGATCTGCTCCGCCAACCTGCGTAACCCGGACTCGTCTTCGTTGGTTGGAATCCCGGCGCTCAGCTGGTCACGAAACTCCTCGGCCAACTTTTTCTTCAGGCGAATGGCCGTTTGATTATCGAGCTCGCCATCTTGCCTTATCAGGCTGAGTGCGTCCCGTAATTCATCCTGCGGCAACCTCTGCATGCCAACAAGCAGACGGCAACAATGATCGTCTCCGCCGGCCCATTTTTCGATATGCGAGTCAAGCTGCTTCCAGCCACGAAGGTTGAAATAGCCGACACAGAAGTCGGCTCGGTCAGCTACCTTGATGGTTTCGCGCAGCGCAGGAAGAAGAGATTGGTCGATGTTGTCGAAAATACGAGGCATGTTGGCACGAGGATACTGGTTTTTCGCCTATGTGACAACGCCAAAGGTTGGAGAAAGTAAACAGCAACGTCTTAATGCGAGAAGTCTTGGGAGAAGTCTTGGGAGAACTCTTTGCTTGACGGTGCGGTTGAAAGAACGGAGATCGTGCGATCAGGGCACGCCATCCGCTATCCAGCATGTTGGAACGAGAGGTTGCGCGATCTAGTGAGGCGGATGTTCGCGTGCTTATGAGCAAGCAGGGACGTGGGATTTTGAATAGATCATCGATCTCACTTGCCCAGCCCATTTCTCGTCTTCGAACAATGCTCGTGGAAGATCAGCCAGGCGGAGGATTCTTTGCGCAAGAGGCTGGTACATTTGCCGGCGTCCTGGCCTTCGAGTTCGCCGTTTCTGATCGCTTGAAAGACATAGTCGTAGGTGGCCCAG
>JAHFEW010000109.1 GCA_023248215.1 Nitrospira sp. | reverse complement strand
CCCACCTCCGCAAGGATCGCCTGTGGAGCCTTCGAGCCGCCCGCCGTCAGCAGCTCCAGATATTTGGGGACAAACCCGCTGCCTTGCTCTTGGTACATGCGATAGAGCGCCAGCACGAGCAAGTTGCCGAAACTATAGGCATAGCAATAAAACGGACTCGCGTAGATGTGCGGGATGGTGAGCCATTCCCACTGGAACTCCTGCGGTACCCGCAGCGATTTTCCGAATTGCTGCCGGAGCAGCGTCAGATAGGTCTTCCCCAAGTCCGTCGTCGTCGCGCCCTGCGCCACCATGTCGTGGGCGGTCCGTTCGAAGGCGACAAAATACGCCTGCCGCATGACCGTGGCATAGATGTCGTCCAATTGGTTGACAAGCAGGCTTTGCTTCACCGGCTTGCTGGTTTCCGAGGCCATCAAGGCATCCGAGAGGATCCGCTCGCCGAACACCGAAGCCGTTTCCGCCAGCGGCAATGTCGAGTGGAAGGTGAATGCGTTGTGTTGCTCGGCCATCATGCCATGGACGGCATGGCCCAACTCATGGGCCATGGTGGCGATGTCGCGGGCTTCGCCGGTGAAGTTCAGCATCACGTATGGCGTCAGCCCGGGGGTCACGCTGTAACAGTACGCTCCACCCAATTTCCCTGGCTTCGTGCGCGCATCGATGTGGCGGTCGGCGAACACGCGTTGCGCCAATTCGGCGAGACGGGGCGAAAAGCCGTGGTAGGCATCCAGCACCATCCGGACCGCATCCGCATAGCGGTAGGTTTTCTGTTCGGCCCGGTGCGGCGCATAGATGTGGTACCGGTTCATCCTCTTGATCTTGCAGAGCCGCGCCTTCAAGCCGAAGTACCGTTGGAAGATCGGGGCGTTCTTCAGGCAGACGGACAGGAGCGCGTCCACGGCTCGATCCGGGATGTCGTTGCTGAGGTTCCGGGTGGCCATCGGCGTGGCAAAATGGCGCAGCTGGAGATTCTCCGCTTTCCAGTCGCTGACCAGCGTTTTGTAGAGTTCGCCGAGCAGGTCCTGTTGAGATTCATAGACACGATACATCTCCCGATAGGCGGCCTCGCGCACTGCGGCTTTGGGGCTTCGAAGGTAGGCCGTCAATGCCTCGCGATTCATCGTCTTCTTTTTCCCTCCGACGCGCAGCGTGAAGGTGAAGCCGTTGGTGACGATATCGTAGAGCTGATGGACGGCGCTCTGGCCGGTGATGTTCTTGATGTTGATGATCTTCTCTTCCGCTTCCGAGAGGGTATGCGGCTTGAAGCGCCGGATGGTCTCCAGGTGATATCGGAAGTCCCCGCTGTTCGCCATCAATCGTTCCGCATTCGGCTCATCGACACCCTGCCACCAGAGATCGAAAAACAGGAGATGATTGTGGAGAGCGGTGAGGTGCTCCTCGACTTTGTTCTTGAACGATCGGGCCTGCAGTTGTTTCGTATCTTCAGAAAACCACAGGTAGGCGTAGGCCCCGAGTCGGCCAGAGTCTCTCGCGATCTGTTCAGACAGAGTCAGAAGATCCAGAAAGGCCTGTTCCGGCATCGTCGCGGCCAAGGCCGTGCGCGCCGATTGGAATCGCTCGACCTTTGTGCTCAGGTCCTTCAGGTAGCGATCGAATTGTTTCACCGGATCAGTCACCAGGTCGGACAGTTCCCAATGATCGGCAAATTCGCGAGCGGAAGGCGAACGGCGTGCTGGGGGAGAGGATACGGTCTTGCGCGAAACGGCCATAGTCGAGGCTCCGATAATAAAGGTGAACGATGTCAGGGATCATACCATCGTCGGAGGCGGTGGGCTTGTAGATTCTTCGACGGCAAGGGAGCATAGCCCCACCGTTGACAGGTCCGGTTTGGATGTTACAATCCGCCGCAGGGTGAGGTCATGACTGAACAAGAAATCAACCGCGCGATTCAATATGTGACAGCCGCCACGTCCTATGGCCGGGACACCGTGGCAGAGATTCTCCGGACGGGCCTGTCGGAACTGTCGGTGCTATCAACGCAATCCACCCGCCGCTTCGAGCGGGAAGATCTCCTGGGTTATCTTTGTCAGTGGACCATGAAACGCACCGGCCACCCCGAGCCGCTGGTGCGCGAAGTGCTTGATGGAGCCGGCCGCTGGCTGGATGAAGTGGCGACCACTCTTGCGCAGCGGCGTGAAGAGCAGGCGAAGGCCGAAGATGACGACGAGAGCGGGGCCGCACCGGCTTGAAGGGCCGTGGCTTCGACCGCCGGCAAACATAGCTTGGGGGTGTTCGACAATACTGTCTGAGCAAACCGGTCGCAGAGGCGTAGCGGACCGGCGAGAGCGCAAAGCCGTGTAGACAATCGGCTGAGTAGGAGTGATGGCCAGTCAGGCAGGGAGCGTGTTCTTCAAGGCTTCCAAATTCTTCGTCACCATCGCGTCGCCGTTCTTTGTGGAGACGGCGATTCCCTGATCGGACAGCTGCCGGCACTCGTCAAAGCGGCCGAGTTTCTGGAGCGATTGCGCCAAGGCATAGTAGGCGGCTGAATAGGTGGGTTTGACCTTGATGCAGCCCTGAAGCGCCGTCACCGCCTCCTGCCAGTTGCTATCTTCCATATAAGCCTTTCCCAAGCCGAACCAAGCCACATCGTCGTTTGGGTCGATCGTCAGCACCTTTTTCAGCGGTTCAATTCTCGGGTTCGGCATCAATATCTCCAGGGTAAGTCGGCGAGGTGAATGCCAACCGTAGCACGCGTTTCTGATCATTGTCTATGCTCTTTCCTGCGTGATAGTCTGACGAAGGAGATCGTATCTCGTGCAGCGTGAAGCGGATCTCGTGAGGTCAACTCCGGAATCGAGAGACGAGATACAAACGACGCTTCACGGACTCTGATTATGGGCAAGACCGGTCTTATCTACGACCCACGCTATCTTGAGCATGACATGGGTGCCGGACATCCGGAGTCGCCCAAGCGGCTCCGTGCGATCATGCAACGGCTCGAACAGAGCGGCGTGGCTGCCAGGCTGACCAAGATTGAACCCCGACCAGCCGAAGATGAGTGGGTGACGCAGGTGCATCAGTCCGGTTATGTCGCGCTACTCAATCAGCAGGCACCGACCAGTGGCCGGATCTCGCTGGATGCAGATACTTCCATGTCGCCAGGGTCGCTGGCGGCTGCCTATCTCGCAGCCGGCGGGGCGTTGGCCGGGGTGGATGCGATCATGGCCGGCCGGGTTCAGCATGCCTTTTGCGCCGTCCGACCGCCGGGCCACCATGCGGAGGCCGGTCGGGCGATGGGCTTCTGTCTCTTCAACAATGTGGCGATCGCCGCACGATATGTGCAGAAACGTTACGGACTGCAACGAGTCCTGATCGTCGACTGGGATGTCCATCACGGCAACGGCACGCAGCACAGTTTTGACACGGACCCGTCGGTGTTGTTCTTCAGCACGCATCAGTACCCGCATTATCCCGGTACCGGGCGCGCCACGGAACGAGGGAACGGGCCAGCGGAAGGCTTTACGATCAATGTGCCGATGGAGGCGGGAGAAGGGGACGACGAGTATCGGGCGGTGTTTCAGAAGGTGTTGGTGCCGGCTGCAGAAGCCTTCAAGCCGGACTTTGTCATGATCTCTGCCGGTTTCGACGCCCACCGGGACGATCCGTTAGCGAGCATGGGGCTGACGGAGGAAGGCTATGCAGACCTGACCGCTATCGTGGCTGGGCTTGCCAAGCAGCATTGCCAGGGACGCCTGCTGTCTTCACTCGAAGGGGGCTATAACCTGCCGGCGCTGGCGGCCTCGGTCGAGCGGCATATCCAGGCGTTGGTGGACGCATGACCCTCTGGATGAAAATCCTGCTGGGCGTCGCGACGATCGTCGGGGTCGTCTACGTCTATTATACGGAGGTGAAGCCGGTCGTCATTTTTGGACTCCGGTCGGACTATGCCCATGCCATTCCGTTCCAGAAGATCCCAGAAGGTTTGACCAGCCTAAAGGCTGAGTCCTGCGGGCAGTGTCACCGCGAGATCTATGACGAGTGGAAAACCAGTATCCATGCCCACGCCTACGAAGATCCGTTCTTCCAGGCTTATTGGAAAAAAGACAAACACATCTGGGTCTGTTTGAATTGCCACACGCCGCTCGAGAATCAGCAACCGACGCTGATCAAGGATATTCCGCGCGGCCGCGTAGAGAAGGCCAGGCAGGAGCCCAATCCCCATTTCGATTCCGCCTTGCAAAAGGAATCCATCACCTGCGCGGCTTGCCACGTGCGCGACGGGGTTATTCTCGGGCCCTTTGACGATTCGGCTGCGCCGCACCCGACGAAGTTCGATCCGAGCTTCCGCACGGCGCAGTTTTGTTCGCGTTGCCATAACGTGGTTTCGGGGCCGGCGCAGTTCTACAATGTCGGCCCCTGCGGAACCTATGCCGAGTATGAAGGCAAGTACTTCATGCAGGAGCGAGGCTTCATCTGCCAAAGCTGTCACATGCCGGAAGTCGACCGCCCGGTCGCCGAGAATGGGCCGATCAGGCGGGGGCGTCGGCATCTGTGGCGCGGAGGCCACGATCCCGATATGGTGAAGCGGGCCGTGGCGATTCAAGTGAAGGCCGATCCTCCCGCTCCCAAACCGGGCGAGCAGGTGACGGTGACCTTGACGCTCATGAACGCCGGGGCCGGCCATAAAGTTCCGACGGGCGATCCGGACCGTCACTTCACGGTTGAATTCACGGTGAAAGACGAAAGTCAACAGATCTTGGCCGAGAAAACCCATACGATGGGGCGCTGGATTATGTGGCAACCGGCCATCGTGGAATTGTACGATAACCGCTTGCTCCCGCTGGCGAGTCGGGAGTATCAATTCGCCTACCGAATGCCGGAGGCCTCGAAGGGGTTGACGCTGAAGGCCCTCGTCCGGTACCACATTCTGAGCGACGGGCAGCACGAAATGTTGAAGAGCAAGTACGGCCTCATGGCGGACGATCCCTATGCCTATATCGTGTATGAGCGGGAGGTGCCGTTGAATGGAGGAGTGGCGGCGGCATTAGCCGACCCGGCGCCTGAGCCACCGCCGTTGGCCTGTTTGAATCCGGCAGTATCCAAGGGGTAAGTATCCACCGACCGAGATCGAGGAACCCATGCAACATCCATTATTGATCGACAGTGAAACGCTCCAGCAACGCTTGGGGCAACCAGGGCTTGTCATTCTCGATGTGCGAGGAAGAGCCGCCTACGAGTTCGGCGGCCATATTCCAGGCGCCGTGCATTCCACCTGGCATGAGTACAGCGACCCCGAGGCCGTCGCCAAGGGTTTGTTGGATCCGGACCTGAAACGGATCGAGAAGCGCGTGCAGGCGCTCGGCATCAACCAGGACAGCGAGGTCGTGATCTATTCGAACCCCTTCGACAACTGGGGCGATGAAGGCCGCATGTTTTGGATGTTGGAATACTTAGGTCACAAAAAGCTGAGGGTGCTGGACGGCGGATGGGTCAAGTGGATCGATGAACGCCGGCCGTTCGAACATGGAGCGGTGCGATCGACGCCTGGAAACTTCACCGTGACCGCGGTCGACTCGGCGATCATCATGAAGGAGGAGTTGAAGGGGATCGTGCGAAAGCCCCATCCCACGACGACGATTGTGGATGCCCGCAGTCTCGAAGAATACCTTGGGAAAGAAGTGTCCGGCATTCCGCGCCCCGGCCATATTCCAGGAGCCGTCCATGTGGCGTGGAACGGATTTCTCAACGCCGATGCCACGGTGAAGGACTTGGCGACGATCACCGCGCAGCTGGACATGAAGGGTCTCAATACGAAGCATGAGACGGTGTGCTACTGCACGGGCGGCGTCCGCGCGGGATGGCTCTACTTCATTCTGCGGCTGGCCGGGTATGAACATCTGCGCAATTACCCCGGGTCCTGGTGGGAGTGGAGCCGGGATTTCGCCTGTCCGGTGGAAAAAGATCTGCTCGCCTTGCAGAAGCTCTTGGGCCTGACGGAATCAACAGTTCCGTCCGGCATGCGGCCGTCTTGACAGGATGCAGGGCCGTCTTTATGCTGAACAGAAGTGATGCGATGATGCGGCGCACATACTTACAGAGGAGGCGTTCCATGCAGACTGCTATGTGGCGGGGAGTCGTGGTGGCTGGTGTCATGATGGCGCTCGTCGGGGCGCCGATGAGCGCCGGCGTGGCCTTCGCAGCAGGAAATAAACATCAGGCGGAAGCGGTGGAGCATGCCAAGGAAGCGGTGGCCCATGGGAAGCAAGGCCATGCGGATGCGCTGGTCAAGCATGCGGAAACTGCGCTCAAGCATGCCGAGGGTGCGATGGCCGAAACCAAGAACCCCCATGTTGCTGAAGGCATCAAGGGGCTGAAGGACGGGATTGAGCACGGCAAGGCCGGCCATGCCGATGTGGCGACAAAATCGGTTGAAAACGCCATTCCCCATTTGTCAGAGGGCATGTAAGCATCTCTTGCGCGTCAACGGTGTATGAGGCGAAACGGGCAGGGGAGTCCCTGCCCGTTTTTTGTTTGTTGAGCAAGGCAGCGTCATGCGAGTCGGATACTTCCAATTTGATCCGGTCTTCGGCGAGGTCACTCGCAATCTCGACCTCGTGACGGCTCGGCTTGAGCAAGTGGAGGCCGATCTCATCGTCTTGCCGGAACTGTTTGCGACCGGCTACCAGTTCCTGTCCCAGGAGGAAGTGCTGCGGTTTGCGGAACCGGTTCCGGACGGGGAGACCACGAAACGGTTGGCTGATATCGCCGCACGTCGTGGCGTGACGATTGTGGCAGGGTTGCCGGAACGGGTCGGCGCTCATTGTTTCAATTCGGCGGTCGTGGTCGGGCCGAAAGGATTCATCGGCGGCTACCGCAAAACCCATCTCTTTTTCGAGGAAACGCTCTTTTTCACCCCGGGCGATAGCGGCTTTCACGTGTGGGATCTCGGGTTCGCCAAAGTCGGCGTCATGATCTGTTTCGATTGGTTTTATCCGGAAGCGGCCCGCACGCTGGCGTTGCAGGGCGCGGATATTATTGCGCATCCTTCGAACCTCGTTCTTCCGCATTGCCCGGACTCGATGGTGACGCGTTGTCTGGAGAATCGGGTGTTCAGCGTGACGGCGAATCGGATCGGCAGTGAAGCACGCGGTGGAAAAGATCGGCTGACCTTTATCGGCATGAGCGAAGTCGTCAGTCCGCGCGGTCACATTCTGCATCGTGCCCCTCGCGAGAGCGAGGACCTCACCATCGTTGAGATCGATCCGGCCGAGGCCAAAACGAAGGCGCTCAATCCCTACAATGATCTTCTGCGCGACCGTCGCCCGGCCTTGTACGGCGCGTAAACGCCGCACGGCGACCTGTTTATGTCTCAGCTTGCGCCACCGGTGGGCGCACGGTAGGATGAACCATGATGACTCCGCTCAGTAAAGGGATTTTCCTGGTGGCCGCGCCGGCGTTGAAAGATCCGAACTTCCGGCAGGCGGTGGTGCTCTTATGTGAGCATGGGCCGGAAGGCGCGCTGGGGGTGATCGTCAACCGGCCGACTGGGATGTCCATCTCCGAGGCACTTCCCCAAGTCCCGATCTTGGAGGGACAGCCGCATGTGCTCTATGCGGGCGGGCCAGTCCAAACCAACCAGGTGATGATGCTCTATCGTATCAACCAGACCCCTGAGAATTCGCACCAGGTGTTCGATGGTGTTTGTCTTGGTGGCGATTTGGATATCATGGAGCGGATCCTCACGCAGCAACCGGGAAAGGAATCGTTTCGCGCCTATCTGGGGTATTCGGGGTGGGGACCGGGTCAGCTGGAATCGGAAATGCAAACCGGCTCATGGATCACCCTACCTGCCGATCCGTCGATTGTCTTCGAGAAAAATCCTACCCAGATTTGGTCTGATATTGTCCTATCTTTGGACGACGACTCGCGGCATTATGCGGACATGCCGTTCGATCCCTCCTTGAACTAGCCAGATCCAAACGTCACTCGTATCCCCTCGTTCGTATCTTGCGTGACGGACCGCGCACTGTTCTGCACGAGATACGCTTCACGTTTCACGAGGTACGGTGGGTCCGCCCAACACCTTCGCCAGAAATCGTCCCGTATGGGACTCTGCGACCTTCGCCACCTGTTCGGGGCGTCCTTCAGCGACGATGTGCCCGCCTGCTTCGCCTCCATCCGGCCCGAGGTCGATCACCCAATCGGCCGTCTTAATGACATCCAAATTGTGCTCGACGACGATGAGGGTGTTGCCGGCGTCCACGAGTTTGTGCAGGACAGTCAGCAGCTTCTTGATGTCGTCGAGATGCAGCCCCGTGGTCGGCTCATCCAGAATATAGAGCAGATTGTGTGCCGACGGATCTTTCAATTCGGCGGCGATCTTCAACCGCTGCGCTTCTCCTCCGGAAAGGGTTGTGGCGGCTTGGCCCAGCCGCAGATAGCCCAGCCCGATCGAGGACAGCAGGTAGAGCTTTTCGGTCAGCTTGGGTGAGCCGGAGAAAAACGCCTGTGCCTCCGTCACCGTCAGGTTCAGCACATCGTGGATGGTCTTGCCGCGATACCGAATGCCCAGGACTTCCGGTTTGAAGCGCCGGCCGTCGCATTGTTCGCAGGTGGCATAGATGTCTTCAAAGAAATACATTTCCAACTTTTCATAGCCGTTCCCCTCGCAACGTTCGCAGCGCCCACCGGCAGAGTTGAAGGAGAAGTGACCGGGCGTCAGGCCTCGTCGTAGCGCATCTCGTTCGGTGGCGAACAGATTGCGGATTTCGTCGAAGGCCTTCAAATAGGTGATGGGGTTGGAGCGGGGTGTCCGGCCGATCGGCTGCTGGTCGATCAGGCGCACGCCTTTCACATGTTCGAGTCCCTTGATGGCTTGAAATTTCCCCATCGGTAAGGATTCGACGCGAAAGGCGCGGGCTGCGGCCCGGTACAACGTCTCCTCGATGAGCGTGCTTTTCCCCGATCCGGACACGCCGGTCACGCAGACCAGCATGTGGAGCGGAATCCTGACCACCAAGTTCTTCAGATTATGTTCCGCGGCGCCGGCGATGCTGAGCACCTTGCCGTTACCGGAGCGGCGGGTTTTCGGAAGGGGGATGGTCTCTTCGCCTCGCAGATAGCGGGCGGTGAGTGATTTCGGATCGGCGAGGAATTGCTCGCGCGACGCCGCGCACACGATGTGACCGCCCTGTTCCCCTGCACCGGGACCCAGTTCGACGATGTGGTCGGCGGTGCGAATCATCATCGGGTCGTGTTCCACGACGATGACGGTGTTGCCGTGGTCGGCCAGGTCGCGGAGGATGCCGGCGAGGGTGGCGGTGTCGCGCGCGTGGAGTCCAATGGTTGGTTCATCCAATACGTACAACGTGCCCACCAAACGGGAGCCGAGCTGATTGGCCAGGGCAATCCGTTGGGCTTCTCCACCGGAGAGGGTTTTGGTCTGACGAGAGAGCGTCAGGTAGCTCAGTCCGACGCGGAGCAGAAAGTTCAGCTTGGCCTGCAACTGGCGCAGGATGTCTTTGGCGATTTCCGCGTCGAATGTCGGCAAGGCCAAACGCTGAAACCAGGCGGCCGCTGACTCAATGGTAAGTTCATTGAGTTGCACAAAGTCGTATCCTGCCAGCTTGACGAACCGGGCGGCCGGTTTCAGTCGGCTGCCGAGGCAGGTCGGGCAGGTGGCGGGACTGCGGTAGCGGCTGAGCAGCACCCGCACATGCAGCTTGTAGCGCTTGGTTTCTAAATAGTCGAAGTATTGCCGGACTCCTTCAACCTGGTCGCTGCCTTCCCAGATAAGCTGCTGCACCTCGGTGGGAAGTTCCTGAAAGGGGGCCGTCAGATCGATCCCCTGCTTTTTCATCGCCAACAGCATCTGCTTCTGCCACCAGTCCGAGCCCGGCTTGCTCCAAGGCTCAATGACGCCGCCGGCGAGCGACTTGCTGCGATCTGGGATGACCAGGTCCCGGTCGTATCGTAGGATGTTGCCGAATCCTTTGCACTCGGGGCAGGCGCCTAACGGATGGTTGAACGAAAACAACAGCGGACGCAACGGCTCGAAGGTCCGCCCGCAGCCCTGACAGCGGAAGTGTGTGCTGTAGGTCCGGAGTCCATGCCCGATAACCTCGACCTGACAGAGGCCCTCGGCTTCCTGAAACGCGATCTCGATGGCTTCGATCAACCGGTGGCGGTTGTCCGGCCTGAGGACGAGGCGATCCAGCACGACTTGGATGCCCGACTCGCGGGTCTCCGGGAGCGGGGCCTGATCATGGAGGTCCAGAAGTTCGTCGCCACAGCGCAGCCTGGTAAAGCCACGTTTCAAGAGCGAGTCGAGCAGCGACCGGTCGTGGCCGGGACCAAGGTCCTTGATCGGAAAGAGAATCATCGCTCGCGCATCGGGGAATTGCGCCAGCAACTCTTCGGCCAGTGACCCAGGGTGGTAGCCCCGCGCTTCTTGGGTACAATCCGGACAGACGGGCTTCCCGATTTTGGCGAAGAGAAGCCGTAGGAGATCGGCGAGCTCCGTGGCGGTCCCCACCGTTGAGCGGGCCGTCCGGATCGGATTTTTCTGCTCGATGGCGATCGCGGGGCGGATGTTGACCATGCGATCGACATCGGGGCGGTTCACCTTATCGAGAAACATTCGGGCGTAGGTCGAGAGGGACTCCACATAGCGCCACTGTCCTTCTGCAAACAGCGTATCGAAGGCCAGCGAGGATTTGCCGGATCCCGATAGGCCGGTAATCGCGGTGACTTGGTTGTGTGGAATCCGCAGGGAAATGTTCTTCAGATTGTTTTGGCGCGCGCCTTCGACGATCAGGTCGTTCGAGGTTCTATCTGGGGGAATACGGTTCGCCACCTTGGCGGCTCCTTCTGGCAGGATGCTGAAAAAGTCCGCCAACGGCGTTCTCGCTTTGCTCAGAGGCTCCACGTACCCAAGGAGTACGCGTCACCTCTTCGCTCGCTGCGGCCTTGCTGGACGGCCATTTTGAGCATCCTGCGGGATGTTTTTCTTTTTTCCGCAGCCTTCTAGAGAAAGACCGACCATCGTAGCAACTGTAGGGAGCGTCCGCAATGTGCCGCGTCGGATGGCGAGGAACCTGTGACTTACTGAGTCGAATTCGTATAATGACGCCGCTGCATCAGGAGGAGGGGAGAGAATCGTGCTGGACTGTCAGGCCTATCCTGCGCGAATCAGTTCGAGGCATCGGTCGGCCTAGACGACCCCGGCCGGGTTCTTGGGTATATAAACGGAGCGGGGATATGAGCGGGGGACTTGAGGGGCATGGAGTACGCGAGCCGTTCATTCTGATGCGCAAGGCTGCTCAAGGTCCGCCCTGGCAGGGGCACAAGAGAACTTCATGTGAAAGGTGAAGGGGAATGCA
>JAHFEW010000108.1 GCA_023248215.1 Nitrospira sp. | reverse complement strand
GTCGTCGTGAGTTCTCGAATATCGGTCGGATATCCACTTCGTTCACGAAGCTCTTCCCAGGTGATTTCGTCCTTGAGTGGTCCAGAATTTCCAGCCACTCTAATCGGAAACGTACGAATCGCCATGATGATGTCAGTGACTAATCGTGGGCTGACCCCGATCTCGCTGAGAAACCCGCTTGCTGTTGTGTCTCGGCTTGTTGCATAGGGGTAGTGGGGTGAGTGATATACAGACAGCCCAAACCCTTGCGTGCCTTCTACAAGCACCTTCCCATTCTTGTCGACGACTTCGTTCACCTCCGCAGAGACATCGGTCAGGTACTCCTGGAGTTCAGGAACGTCTTTTGCAAGTTTAAAGTCAGGCTTTCTGAGCACCCTGTTGGCCACCCCTATGCCGGTCCCCGACAAAGTCGATCCGAGTCTATCCCTGAGTCGTAATTCTGCTTCTTCTTCTCCCTCTAATGGAGAAATGATGCCGGCATGGCGATCCACCCCCACCCGTCTGGGATCCGTTCCAGTACTCTTGATCTCGGTCAGCAGGATTTCCGGATTGATGAGACAGCCGGCAGCCAGAAGAAGCCTGGTCTCGGGATTGATGAATCCTGCCGGCAGACTCCGCAATTCGTATCGTTGTCCATCTACATCGACGGTGTGCCCGGAATTCGGACCCCCGCAACGAACGACAATGTCTACGTTGTCCCGGAGCGCAAGATGAGACGTGACCTTCCCCTTACCCTCCGATCCAAATTGTCCGCCTACAACGACTGTGAGAGGCATGTTATTTGGTGCTGAGACGCATTGGGTTCGTTATCTTCGGTACTATCAACTGCGCTTCTCTCTCATCGCCCAAACCTTCATACTCACCGGCAAGATAAAAATGGGCGACGACCGCGGATGTAATGGCATCCAGTTCGTCATGACTGCATGGTTCCAATATGAACCGTCCTTGGATTCCAAAATTGGCAAGCCCCTGTGCTAGTTCTGCAAGGCTCGACCCTTTTCTTGGAATTCGCATGATGTCTTGAGCCGCACCGGGATAACTTTCTATGACGTTGTAGCCTCGCCTGCGAAACTCCTCAGCGAGGCGCATGCCTCGTTCTGTTAATTTCTGCATGCTCGGAAGCAGGCAGGGGAAGACCTTGACTCCCCGCCTCCACAAAATGCGCTCAGCCTCACGCAGAATTCCCATGCTTCGGCAATGGCACGTGTCCCGCGTGCAACAACGCCCAATGGGTATCCCTAGAGGAGAATCGATCGAGATGACAACGGGATTGCATCGGATAGTCTCGGCAATGATCTGTTGATCAGTCTTGACCAAGCAGGTATAGGCTAAGTCACCTTCAAGAATCGCCAATCCTGTTGGGCGAATCTCCGAGGCGCGCAGATCCACCCCCACTACTACAGGTACATTGCCACCCATTGTTTGAATGGTACGGAGCAAGTCTCCCAATGCGATGGGTGGTCGATCCACCGTCCTGTTTTTCAGCAGGATTCGATTTTCGCCAACGACCAACTGGACACCGGCCCCTTTCACTCGGTTAACCTCGACAGCAAACTTCTTTGGTCTCTCAATCTTTAGCCTAGCCCTAGTCTTGTTTCCATTAATCAGGTTTGCCATTAATTGCTGACAGGCAAATCGCAATAGGTTTTGAAGATTGGTCACGTCGGCAACATTGTAGTGAACCAGCTGTTCTAACGCTGAAAGATCGCCACGTTTGTAGCGTGACCAAAGGACCGTGGCTAAGTAGCCGTTGATGGCTTGAGCCTTCTCATTACGCCGCATCCCGAGCCTGTGTTCGATCGCTTTGAGTCCTCCAGAGTACCCCAGGCGTTTTAAGAGATAGCGCAGGTCTATGTGTATTGGAGGCAACCTCAAGGAGGGCAGTTTTGTTTTTAGGAATGGCAGATCAAACAACGTGCCATTAAACGTCACCACGATGTCGTAGCGAGCAAGCAGGTCGGGTAACTTCTTGAGGTTGTGACCAGCGATCAGAGTCTCGACACGCTGGCCGTCGTATAAGCCCACCAGCGTGATTTCGTCATAATAATTGGAGAGTCCCGTGGTTTCGATATCCAGGAAAACCATCTTCGATCCAAATGTGGATGAGAGTCTCCACCAGGCTTCCCGCGGCATGAACTCCGAGAAAAAATTTACATCTTGTTTCTCCAGAGCCCTCGTAGACTGTTCGATGACTTTCAATACCCGCGGGCGGGAACGAAGTGATTTGAAGGCAATGGATGAAGAATCGAGGAATTTACCCCAATTCGTAATTCCCTCGTTCCAGAGTGATTTCTCGGTTTTACTGCCCACGCCGGGAGCGTGGAGAAACGTGCGCTGAAGAATTTCAGTGGCGGTAGACACTATCCACCCATTGATCAGTCATAGCATTAGCGGTGAGACTGTAGACCGCTGATTACTTTAAAGTAAAGGCGGAACACCTGACTCAAACGGCTCTGTTAAAGAGTGGCTTAAACCACTAACTCCGAACTTCTAAGGGAATGCTGGCCCTCGGCTCGATGTCGGACGCTTCCAGCAACGCGATGTCCTTCTCCGATGAAATCCCGAGGTCTTTGAATTTTCTGGCGGCCGGCAGCACCCTGGTCTCCAACGATCCCACCGCCTTATTGTATGCGCCCACGCTTTTCCCGAGGGCTTGACCGATTTCGTTGAGATGGTCGGTCAGGACCGCCATCCGTTCGTAGAGATCCTTCCCCAGCCGGCCCGCCTGCTCGGCATGCTCGGTCAATTGCTCTTGCCGCCACCCATAGGCCACTGCGCGCAGGAGTGCCATCAGCGTGGTAGGTGTCGCGAGTACGACCCCCTGGGCAAAGCCGTCTTCGATCAACGTGGGGTCCTGTTCCAGCGCGGCACCGAGGAATTGTTCGCCGGGCAGAAAGAGCACGACGAATTCCGGCGTCTGCGCGAACTGCGTCCAGTAGGCTTTCAGGCTGAGCGCATCCATCCTGGTCCGCACCTGATCGGCATGCCGGAGCAGATGCGCCTGCTTCTGTTGCTCGTCCTGCGCTTCATAGGCGTCAAGATAGGCCGCGAGCACCGTTTTGGCATCGACTACGATCTGACGGTTGCCCGGCAGACACACGACCATGTCCGGACGTAAGAGCCCCTCCATTGATCCTACCGTATCCTGTTCGACAAAATCGCAATGGGCAACCATGCCCGCGAGTTCGGCCACGCGACGCAGCGTCATCTCGCCCCAACGCCCTCGCACAGACGGTGTCCGCAAGGCCTTCACCAGGTTGCTGGTTTCCTGTTGGAGCCGTTGATGGGATTCGGCCATGAACTTGAGCTGCTGGTCCAACCCGCCGTACTCCCGCTGGCGAACCTCCTCGGCCTGCCGCAGCTGTGCTTCATATCGGCGCAGTGACTCCTCCAGCGGTTTCACCAATTCATCGATCGCCTGCTGCCGTTGGGACAACTCACCCTTGGCCTCAGCCTGCAGGGTCGCAAACGAGGTGCGCGCGAGATTCAAGAATGCCTCATTGTTCTGTTTGAGGGCTTGGCCCGACAAGGCCTCGAAGGATTCGTGCAGCTCCTGCCGCGCCTGTGCCAGCATGGATCTCTGATCCTCCAGGCTGCGTGTCACTTCTTCCATGCGCGTTTCGGCTTTCGTCCGGCCTTGCTGGGATTCGACCAGCGCTTGCCGCAGCCGCTCCACCTCTGCATCCTGATCATGCCGACGTCGTTCGAGTGCGGCGGCCAGTGCCTCGGCCCGCTGCGCGCGTTCTCCGCTCTCCATCAACTGGGCATGGAGACGCGATTGGACACGAGACGTCACCCACCACCCGGCGAGCAAGACACCCACCCCCAGGCCGACTGCGATGCCGATCAGGAATATTGAGGAACCAAGGTCGATCATGACGCTTCCCTACGGATACACGAATGGCCTGGATGCCTCTTGCCCGCTTGCTGTAGGGAAATCGCGTAGAGGGTACGAGAAACGAGGGCAAACGTCAAGGGACCAGCCGCCGGATTGTGCCTGTCGAACTCGCGATTTGGACCCGTTCATTTTCGCGCAAAAGACTGGTCGCATAGGGCACGTTAACCAGGACCGGAAGGCCGTATTCCCGAGCGATGATTGCCCCATGCGAGAGCGTGCCTCCCATCTCAGCCACCAAGCCGGCCGCCACCCCGAAGAGCGGAGCCATGCCCGGATCAATCACCGGCACGACGAGGATGTCACCTGCCTGCACCCGCTTCCAATCTGCCACCGAGCGAACGATGCGGACTGGACCGCTGGCCACCCCGGCACTGATGGGAATGCCACGCAAGTCTCCACCCGTTCCGACGCTCCTCGATTGAGCGCCTTGATCGACGATCTCGCCCCAATCCCGAACAGTGTCAGGGACCTGCAAAGCCTCGTTTCGAGTTCGTTCCTCCCGACGATCCCGGACCAGGATCTTCCCGTCGCGACGTGCTCCCTCACCCAATGCCGTTCGTTCCTCCAGGGTGAGATAAAACACCTCTTCTCGCAGGGTCAGGATTCCCTGGTCCACCATCCGCTCTCCTAGACGGAGCAGAAGATGGCGCACGGCCGTCGAGTAGTACATCAAATGGTGACGATTCGCCTCTCGCAAGGCACAAAAGCGACAGAGTCGCCGATACCACCAACGAAATACCACCCTGCGATGGAGCCGCCAGCCGAATCGCCGCGTAATCTCTGCGAGCGCCGCTTGTCGTCGTTGAGCCTGGCGCAACACCATCTCCCTCGGAGATGCTGTCTCACCTGAACGCACTTGCGTCTGCAGCAGGGCCAAAATGGGCTCAGGCTGCTCCGCGATTCGTAAGGACATGACGTCGGACTCCCCGACTGCCCGATGCCCGTAATCGACCAGGTAGCGCTCAAACAGTCGAAGAAACTCTGTTCCCGCGAGTGTTTCTCGAAAACTATTTGCCGGCCAGGATTCCAATAGGAACCACCGTTGAACCACCGGCTCGTTTCGCGCGGCCTCTACGAGCTCAGCCAACCGCATAATTTGCTGCGCGCTGATCACCGTTCCCTGCCCTTGCACGGAGGCATTGAGCAATTCCCGCCAGTCCAGGCCAAGCCACGCCGGCAGAAAGGTGCCCATGGCCTGGAGACTCTGCGCCACCCCCCCGGCGATCCCGAAGGTGACTTCATGGTCGTCAAGCCATCGGCCCAGGTTGTTGAGTGTCTCGGTCAGTTCCTGTACTGACAGGTCCTGAATGCGATCGGGACGATACGTCTCCGCCATCTGTTTCATGGCGGCAAAATTGTGAGGCCCCTGCCTTTTCACCTTGCGCCATTCCCGCATCATGACAAACCCGGCGCGGATGAGGGCGAGCGGCCCGAGTGGTCGCACGGGCGGGGTGAAGGTCACGGATTCCCCACCCATCTGCTCGGTTAAGAACGCCGGATTTCCATAAAGCTGAACGACCAAAGAATAGAACAGAGTCACGTTGAGGTACGGACGTCCGTGCAACACTCGAACCGATGAGAGTCCTTCAGGGATCGTACAACCGAGTCGCCGATAGGGCGCGATGATGTACGCGTCCATAAATCGCTCAAGAAATGAGAGACCCAGCGGGCTTGGCAATTCCGGCATGGTTTCTTTGAAGTTGGCCCGCGTCCATTCACATTCATCGTTCGTAAGCGTCTGGGAAGGTCGCACGGCCGTGATCGGGCGGGCCTGCACGACCCAAAGCCGCTCGGCATCCCACACCCATTCGAGATCGACCGGCTGTCGAAACGCGGCTTCGATCTGTTTCGCCAGCCGGGCAAGCTCGAAGAGTTCTTCGTCGGATAAGGAGGATTGCTGTTGCTCGGCGCTCGGAATCCACTTCGCCTGCACTCCCTCCGCGGTCACCACCAGCTTCTGCCGCTTCTGGGCCAGGATGCGGCGACGGACACGCAGCGGCCGAAGATCTTCCCCTACCACCTCCACGACATACTGATCTGGCGTGACCTCGCCGTTGACAAGGGACGAAGCGAGGCCGGGCACGGCATCGATGGCCACCTGTGAGGTACGCCCCGTCACGGGGTGAATCGAGTAGGCTACGCCAGCAACTCTCGCGTCGAGCATCGGCTGGATTACGACCGCCATCGCCGGGCAGACTGGATCTCCGCCGGACCGCAGCAGGTACTGACACACGTGTGCGCCCCACAACGAAATCCAGCAGTCACGGATGGCCGGCAGCACCTCTTGCAAAGCCCGCCCAAGTGTCGTGCAAAAAAGACCTGCGGCACTCGCCTCTGCCGCATCTTCATTAGTGGCGGAAGAACGCACCGCCCAACGTATCGAAGGATCGTAAGCCAGATTCGTGAGCCGCAACTCCAAGTCGGCTTGGAATCCCGCCGGCCAGGGCTGCGCCAACAACACCTCTCGAATTCGTGCCTGCTCCTGAGCTCGCTGCTCTTCGGACGAGTGCAGTGCCTTCTTCCACACCGTTACGGCATCAATCCCGGCTTCTTCTAGGCAACGCCGGTACACGGCCGTCGTCACGCAGAATCCTCCTGGCACCGCGAATCCGGCGCCAAGCAGCTTTGCCAAACCGGCTGCTTTGCCGCCGACGAGACGCGGGTCGCGGCTCTCCTCCAGGGAAAGAATCAGTGGATCAGACATGTGGATTGAGATAGTACCTAGAGCGCGAGGAGGAGGTAAAGATCGTTCACGTTGGTCCCGGTCGGACCGGTCACGATATGGCCGTTGAGTTTCTTGAAGAAAGGATAGGCATCGTTCTCTTGAAGCGCGCGGAACAGATTCAGCTTGCCGCGCCGCGCCCGCGCAACGGTCTCACCGTTTACGACAGCCCCTGCTACAGACGTCGGTCCGTCCGTGCCGTCGGTGGCGAATCCGGACACCCACACCTTGGGCAGCCCCGCAATCTCCAGTGCCGCGGCTAAGGCGAACTCCTGGGCTCGCCCACCCTGGCCCTGACTGCGTACCGTTACCGTGGTTTCCCCCCCTGCGATCACGCAGCAGGGACGCCGTACGGGACGTCCATGTGCCACGATTTCTCGAGCCATCGCGCCGAACAGTTTGGCGATCTCTCGCGCCTCACCCGTGACGGTCGTCGAGAGAACCAGCGTCTGGAGTCCCTGCCCCTTCGCGACCTGCACGACGGCATCGACTGCCGCCTCATTATCTCCGATGAGCACATTGTGCACCCGACGAAAGAGCGCGGCGCCGGCTTTCGGTGTTTCCGCCACGGACTTGCTGATGCCCGCCTCCATCCGTCGACGCACGGACGCCGGAAGGCGCGTGGACACCCCATATCGTTCCAGGATCGTCCAGGCCTCATGAAATGTAGTGGGATCAGGCGCGGTCGGACCGGACCCGATAGTGCCGAGATCGTTCCCTATGACGTCGGACAGGATGACACTCGCCACACGTGCAGGAGTGGCGGCGGCAAGTTGCCCGCCTTTCATACGCGAAAGATGCTTGCGGACCGCATTCATCTCTTGAATGGTCGCTCCAGACCGCAGCAACAATTTTGTGGTCTGCTGCTTATCCCTGAGGCTGATGCCTGGAGCGGGTGCTGGGAGGAGACTCGAGGCTCCGCCTGATAAGAGCACGATCAGGAGGTCGTCCGGCTTCAGCGTCCCAATCAGCGCCATAATCATGCGACTGGCCTGGAGCCCAGCAGCATCCGGAACCGGATGGCCGGCTTCCACGATCCCAATCTTCTTCGTCGGTGCGCCGTGACCGTACTTGACCACCACCAATCCGGTATCGATCCGCGCGCCCAACTGGCGCTCCAGCGCCTGAGCCATACGACCCGACGCCTTCCCGGCCCCGACGACGACGATTCGAGTTTGTTTCTGAAGCGAGTAGTGCTGCGAGCCGATGGTGAGCCGTCCGCGCCGCAGATGGACCTGGCGGCACACCGCCTCGTAGGGATCGACAGCCTGCAATCCAGCCTGGAACAGCCTTGTGAGGAGGGCCCGTGCTCCAGGCTGCGAGACGCCGACTTGCATCATGCGAACTACGGCAATTTGTCTTGTTTGAAACAGCGATTCGGACAGGTCTGTCGAGGCACCTTAACCTGGTAGGTTCCCTTTGGCAAGTAATCCTTCGTGAATTCCGGATTGAGCATTTTCAATTCAAGGAAATAGGTTCCATATTCCTCGGCGATCGATGTGAGACGCCGCTGCGAGTCCTTGATCGTCACCGTCACCGTTTCTGTTTCAAGCGGAGGATAGAGATCCTTCTTGGTCAAGCCGAGATACTTTTCAGGCTGGGAGTAGATTTCTTTTGCCGCAATAATCCGCGCCACATACCGCATGGTTTCTCGCGGACCATGCATGCGCCAGTAGTCGTTAACTTTCTGTTCCTTGATCAATTTCCGTACGCGGTCCTCGCCAGCATTGTATGACGCCATCGCGAGGAACCAGTCTCCCTGTTGCAGGTCCCGAAGATAACGCAGGTACTTGATGGCCGCCTCAGTGGACATTTCAAGGTTGCGCCGCTCATCAAGCCAACGCTCATTGTGCAACTTGTAGCGCCGCCCTGTGGAGTTGATGAATTGCCACGGTCCGGAGGCTTTGGCTCGTGAATAGGCGGCGGCGATGCACTTACTCTCGACCAACAACATGTATTTCAAATCATCCGGCAAACCGGCATCGGCCAGTTGCTTTTCAGCCGGTGCGAAACAACGCCCGGTCCGTTTCGCCAAGATGATGCTTTCGCCTTGGTCCTCGAGAAATTGATAAAACTCGTATTCGATTCGCTCCCGTACCTGCCAGTTATCCAAGGGAATCGGCTGCCCGGCGAACGTCAACTTGTCGGGCAACTTGAACGAGCTGAGAAAAAACCGCTCTCCCTCCCGTTTGATTTCGGGGAGAATGACCAGTCGATCTTCAAGCTCGGATGCCACCTCAGGCTCGCTCACTAGCGGGATCGCAGTTCGGTCCGACTCCGAAACACTGTGACCGTCATCCGGCTTGGGAATGGCTGATGCCGCAGCATTCGACTCCACGGACATTACTGCAAACAAGAGCGCGAATCCCAGCGCCAGCGTGAAACGGACTATGAGTGTCCGTAAGCCCCAATCATTCTTCCGCATGCCCTTGTAGTCCTTTCGTCACACCTGAATGCCCATGCTATCAACATGCTCATCGGGGGACAAGCAACTCCTGGTTTTGATACACTCCCTCGTCATGTCCACACTCGCAATACTCAATGCCGACATTGTCGCCTGCACACACTGCCCACGATTGGTTACCTACCGGGAAGCCATCGCCCAGAACAAAAGGCGCCAATTCCGCGATTGGTCTTACTGGGGGAAACCGATCCCAGGGTTCGGAGACCCCCGGGCCCGACTCTATGTCTTGGGTCTCGCCCCAGCCGCACACGGCGGTAATCGAACCGGGCGCATTTTTACCGGAGATCGCAGCGGGGATTGGTTATACGAAGCGTTGCATCAATTCGGCTTCGCGAATCAAGCGACTTCCACTCATGTGGGTGACGGCCTCACCCTCGCCGACTGCTATATCGGCGCGACTGTGCGATGCGCCCCTCCGGCCAATAAGCCAACGCCGGATGAATTTACGGCCTGCCGACCATTTGTCCTGGGTGAACTGCGGCTATTGACTGGAGTGCGCGTGGTCGTGGTGTTGGGCAAGATTGCGTTCGATCACTATCTCAGGGCGTGCCGTGAATTGGGATTTGACCGACTCAGTCCACTCCCCAAGTTTGGTCACGGCGCAACCTATGATTTGCCTTGGGGAGTGACCTTGATTGGATCCTACCATCCGAGCCAGCAAAATACGTTCACCGGCAAACTAACCCGGCCGATGTTCCACCATATCTTCCTCGACGTGAAACAGCGACTCTCGAGTGCTCCGTTCAACGACTAGTCACTTTCCAAACGCTATTTTTTTCCCATTCCGTCCCAGTCGGCGAGAAACTTTTTCAGGCCGATATCGGTCAGCGGATGTTTCACGAGTTGCTGAAATACTGCATAGGGCATCGTGCAAATATGCCCCCCGGCCAGCGCCGCTTCCACCACATGTTGGGGATGTCGAACACTCGCAACCAGAACCTGGGTTTTGTAGTCATAATTGTTATAGATCGTCACGATCTGCCGGATTAATTCCATTCCGTCCGAACTGACATCGTCGAGGCGACCGATAAAGGGAGAGACACACCAAGCCCCGGCCTTGGCAGCCAAGAGAGCTTGGGTCGGAGAAAAGCACAAGGTCACATTCACCCGAATACCTTCTGCTGCAAGCTTCTTCGTGGCGCGGAGCCCCTCCGGAATAAGCGGAACCTTCACCACGATATTCTTGTGGATCTTGGCGAGGTCTCGGCCTTCCTTAATCATACCTTCGGATTCGATACCAACCACCTCCGCACTGATCGGCCCATCCACCATGTTGCAGATTTCTAGCAGCATTTCTTTAAAACTGCGCCCTTCTTTGGCTACAAGGGACGGATTGGTTGTGACACCATCAATCAGGCCGAGGCTGGCCCCCTCTTGGATTTCCTTTACATTGGCCGTATCGAGATAGAGTTTCATGACAATGTCCTTTCCTCACTATGCTTCCCGGCTCGATTTCTCAATGCATATTCTAAGAGTAACTCGATAACAAGGCAACCCGTCAACCATTTAAGTGGTACATTCGTTTGACAGAGAAGAAGAGTGATCGCTAGAATTTTTCAGACAATGTGAAGATTCCGATACCCCACGCTTTGTGAGTCAGGAGGAAACTCGGTATGCGCATACTAGCTTGGCTTCTAGCAATCGGCCTCATCGGAGGAGCCTGCAGTCACAACCCCTATCTGGACGCCTCACTGACCCGCTACCAAGGAAAAGATAAGGCGTGGATTGAAAAGGAATTAGGCGCCCCCGACGCCAAGACCTCTCGGTTCTTCGGAGGAGAGAAATGGACATATAATCGAATTGCTGGTGGTAAAGCAGGGCCACCGTTATTTAATTTCAAAGCTAACGAATGCCAGATGATTCTGTTCTTTGACAAGGACGAACTTGTGTCAGATTCGAACTACTCCGGTTGCTAATTGGATAGCTGTTTCTGAAATACCTTGGCGCACCCCCGGCTACAAAAAAAGTACGTCTGCCCTCCAATCTCTTCTCGCACTGCGTTCGCCCGAGGAATAAAGACTCGGCAAACCGGATCTTGCACCATTTGATTTCCCTTTGTGTGACCTTCCGTACGGCTGAGAAACCCACCATTCTCCTTTATTTCAAGGATTGCTCTCCTGAGGAGATAATAGAAAAGAACTAACAATCCCGCGATCAACAAAAGTCTATACATAGTGGCCTATAATGCTTGACCCCCTACTTCTATGGGGTATGTGTTCGGGTATCATAAAATAAGATGACTACCTCGTGTTCTTGCTAGTA
>JAHFEW010000184.1 GCA_023248215.1 Nitrospira sp. | reverse complement strand
AACCGGTTTATCGTCGTCGCAGCAACTTGATTGCCTCCATAATAAGAAACGGCAGAACTCCCATGGCTCCCATCAACACCCAGTCTTCGATCGGCAACGCGGCGACCTTGAAGACCGGCGCCGCCGCAGGGACCGTGAGCACAGCCACCTGCACTGCGAATGAGACAAGGAAGGCCCACATGAGGGAGCGGTTCGTCCCGACACCAAGTTGAAAGAGCGACAACCGTTCGCTCCGGCAATTGAAGGCATGCACCAGTTGCGCGACCACCATGACGGTGAACGCCACCGTCCTCGCCTGTTCAACATTTTGATGCCAGCCGTACAGACTGTAGCTGAAGGCCCCCAACGCGATGACGCCCAGCATCAACCCCTCTCCGCCGATCGCGAGCAGCCTTCCACCGTCCAGCAAGCGAGCTTCAGGCGGGCGGGGCAGACGCTTCATCAAATCCGGCGCCTTTGGATCGACCGCCAGCGCCAAAGCCGGAATGCCGTCCGTGATGAGATTCATCCAGAGAATCTGAATCGGCAGGAGCGGAAGGGGCAAACCCAGCAGCGCCGCAAACAGCATGAGCAGCACTTCGCCGACATTGCAGGACAACAAGAAATGGACGGTCTTGCGAATATTGTCGAAGACGCCCCGGCCTTCCTCCACCGCTGCTGCAATCGAGGCGAAGTTATCGTCGGTCACCACCATATCGGAAGCTTCCTTGGTCACATCTGTTCCGTTTATTCCCATCGCCACGCCGATGTCCGCCGCCTTGATCGCAGGCGCATCGTTCACGCCGTCTCCCGTCATGGCCACGATGGCGCCTCGGCGTTTCCATGCCTGAACGATGCGCAGTTTGTGCTCGGCCGACACGCGGGCGTAGACCGCAACATGGTCCACGACTCTCACCAGCTCGTCGTCAGACATGCGATCCAGTTCTGTCCCGGCTAAGGCTCTTCCCTCACCCTTCATCAGCCCCAGCTCCGCAGCAATGGCCGCCGCCGTGTCCTTGTGATCGCCGGTGATCATCACCGTCCGAATGCCCGCGTCATAACACAGTTGGACCGCCGCTTTGGCCTCCGGCCTGAGCGGATCTTTCATGGCGACCAACCCAAGAAACACCAGGTCGCGTTCCAACTCATCGGGTCGATAGGCATCCGGCACCTCTTCTAATTGCCGCTGAGCGACGCCTAGCACGCGCAGCGCCTCATGAGCGAAGCCGGCGTTTGCATCGAGGATGGTCCGGCGGAGGTCTTCCGTCAGCGGCTCCACCTTGCCGTCTCTCGTCATGTGAGCCGTGCATTGTTGTAAGAGGATATCCGGCGCGCCTTTGACGAAGGCCACAGGCCCTTCCGGCGTCTGCCGCACAACCGTCATCCGCTTCCGCTCCGGATCGAACGGCACTTCGCCAAGAAAGCGATGAGTCGGTTCGAGTACTTCCATGGTGACGGCCATTTTTGCCGCTGCCACGAGCAGCGCGCCTTCCGTCGGATCGCCGATCACGCGCCAGGTTCCGTCTTCACGCCGTAACGTCGCGCCGTTGCAGAGGACCGCCGCCATCAGCAGTCGGCGCAGGCCGTGCGGGAGACGTGAGGGGTCAGGCATGAGAGGTGAGGAGTATTGAGGGGACGGCGCTTCACGATCGACGTTTGACGATTGACGGTCCACCTCGCGGATTTCGCCGACCGGTTCGTACCCTTCACCGGTGACGTCGAACGCCTCTTCGCCGGCGAACAATCTCGTGACCGTCATTTCGTTTTTGGTCAACGTGCCCGTCTTATCCGAGCAGATCACCGTGGCCGATCCGAGGGTTTCAACGGCCGGCAGTTTACGGATCAGCGCATGGCGCTTCACCATGCGAGTGACGCCCAACGCCAGGGTGATCGTCACCACGGCAGGGAGCCCTTCCGGCACAGCCGCCACGGCCAGGCTCACCGAGGTCAGGAACATCGCCACCAACGGCTCGCCACGCAGATAGCCCAAGACGAACACAAGGGCGACCACAGCCAGCGCCAGCCAGAGGAGGGTATAACCGAACTGCTCCAGCCGACGCTGCAACGGCGTTTCCGTCCGTTCCGCTTCCGACGCCTGCTGAATCATCGCGGCAATCCGGCCCAGCTCCGTGTGAAGCGCCGTCGTCACCACCAGCCCGCGCGCCTTGCCTGAGACCGCCGTAGTACCCATGAATGCCATGTTGGTCCGGTCGGCCAGCGGCACATCGGCTCCTTCGAGGATGACGGCGGACTTTTGAACCGGGGTGGATTCACCCGTCAGCGAAGCTTCTTGCGCCTGGAAATTCGCTGTGTAGATCAGGCGAGCATCCGCAGGGACTCGATCGCCCGCTTCCAGCAGAATCACATCGCCGGGCACCAGTTCCCGCGCAGGGATAGACCTGAGGATGCCGTCACGGAACACTCGGGCCGTCGCGACAGACATCTTTCGCAGTGCCGCCAACGATCGCTCGGCCCGAAATTCTTGCACGAACCCGAGCAGGCCATTGAGGAACACGATGGCCACAATGGCCGCTGCATCGAGCCAGTCTTCCAACAAACCGGAGATGACTGCCGCCCCGATCAGCACCCAGACAATGACGCTCGTGAACTGGGAGAGAAACAGCCTCAGAAGTGAAGGCGGCGGAGCTTCGGGCAGTTCGTTGAACCCCTCACGCGCTTGTCGACGACGGACTTCATCCGCACTGAGGCCCGCATCGAGGTTCGTGTTCAGCTCCCTGGCCAAGGTCTCCGCCGTCAGCTTGTGCCATGGCTTCACAGGCAGCGTCTCATTCCACGGTTCCATTCGTCTCCCCTTATTTATCGAAAGAGCAGCCACAAGCCCAGCACATAGGCGACGATCATCAACAGACTATCCGGTTCGATCAGCATGAACCGTTTCTCGGCGCGATAGATAATCCCCATCAACCCGATGTTCATCATCACTATGGACCACAGAGCCGTGAGGGCATGGGTTGGGCTGACATGGCCCAGCAAGCCCCCTCCGCGATAGGCCACATCAACAAAGAAGAAGGCCGCCATGTTGAACGCATTGCTGCCGAAGAGATTCCCCACGGCAAGATCGAACGCACCCAATCGAACCGCAGCGATGGCGGTGACCAGTTCTGGCAACGACGTGGTGATGCCCACCAATGATGTGCCGATGAACGTGGTACTTATACCTGATCGCTCGGCAATCTCGTTCGCCGAACCAGCCAAGAACGGCGCGGCCACGAGCAACACCAGGGCCGCGACCGAGAAGCCAGCGCCCGCGCGCCGCAGTTCGTCACGACGGGTGGTTTCAGCGCCCTGCTTGCCCACGGCTCCTGCGACCACTACTTCTTGTTCCCGCTGGCGGCGTTTCATATCCTCCTGCCGGAAGACAAGTCGCATCCCCAACACGTAGAGGACAAAGAGGGTCAGACTCCCGAGCCCTACACCAAGGTGGGTCACATCGACCTGTAGCAGCACGAAGAACGCGGCAAGGCCCGTCAGCACCATTGCGAGGGCAGCGGTGAGCGTGTGTTCCAACGCAGCCTGTTGCCAGACCCGCTTCTGGCGATACATCAGATCGATGATGCCCAGGATGAGCATGTTCGCCATGCTGCTGCCGAACAGATCGCCGGCCGCAAGGTCAGGCGAATCCATCAGG
>JAHFEW010000107.1 GCA_023248215.1 Nitrospira sp. | reverse complement strand
AGGATAATGAGCGTCACGCTTGCGGACGCCGCCGAGCCGGTGAGGCGGCCGTGTCTTGCGCGCGGAGCCGTGAGGCATCTTTGAACAGGATGTCGACCGACCGAGCGGCGAACCCGCCCGCCGACAGGTGCGTCGCTCCCGCGCTTGCGAGGTCGAGCGCCATTCGACGGCTCTCGCGCGAGAGGAGGACACCTTAGCCGGCTCGCAGCTTTCGGGGCGCTTGTTCCCGATTGCAGCAGAAGCGCTCATGAGTAATGTGGGAGATGCTGAATCCGTTGCTTTTCGCTCTTCGATCTGCTAGAAAAATTTCATAGTTACGGCCTATCAGCCATCTGCGCCATGTGCCACGAGGAGTCGTTGGATGCCGTTGCATTCAAGGGGATTGTGTATCTGCCTGACCGTATTGGTTGGACTGCTTTGTCTCCCCAGCGGGTGCTCGAGTAAACCGAAAACCACCGCTGAGGGCAAACCCGTCAGCGGCACCGACGAGCAAATCTTCCTCGGCGACACCATCGAAAAGAACTACGACCCGAATGTGATCATGAAACGCGGCGAAGCCTTTTTTGACAAAGAAGAGTACGCAGAGGCCATCGTCGAATACCAGCATTTCCTCGAGCTACATCGAGCCCATCAACTCGCAGTCTATGCGCAATTCCGAATGGCGGAGAGCCACCTGCGGATGGCCAAGTCGATCGATCGCGACCCGGAACCAATCCAAAAGGCCATCGCCGCCTTCGAGAAATTGCGGAAGGAATTCCCCGGCAGCAAGTACGAGGGACAAGCCCTCCAACGTTTGGAGGATTGCCACGATTGGCTGGCCAAGACCCACCTGTTCGTCGGGCAGTTTTACTACCGCCGGGCCTCATACCTGGCGGCGGCTCATCGATTTGATCAGATCATGAAGGACTATCCGGATAAGCAGGTGGCGCCGGAGGCCTTGTACTACCTGGCATTGACCTACCAGGAACTCGGCGCCAATGATTGGGCGATGGAAAAGCTTCAACTCCTGGCGGAAAAGTATCCAAACAGCGAATTCTCTGGAGATGGTCGCCGGTTGTTGGCCAAACTGGAAAAAAAGCCGTCGTCATCCCCGCCGGCGGTCGTGGCCAAAGCTGACGCACCGGCACCTGAAATTCAGTCGACCACTCAATTGCTTGCCGCCACGGCACCGTCGTCGAGTTTCAACCCCGTCTCTGCATCAACCAACCAAAGCCGGCCGAGCGCGGCAAGTCTCTCGTTGCGCCAGCCGTTCGTCTCCTGCCGGCTCGGCGCATGGTGCTGACAGTAAACCACTCCCCCGCATAGCGGACCGCTCTACCGCAAGTGTAATGCTTCGAGTAGCAGGTCATTGACCGAGGCTTTGAGGCGTTTCTTTGCATCGGCCAGAAATTGTTCGGCAGAGATACGTCCCTGCAGCACTTCATAATAGGACTGGACCACGTCCTGATAACGACGGAGAAGTTTGAAGCCTAGACGTGGAAAAGCGTAAATCACTCTGGCAATGCGAGCCGTGACCCGGAAGTCCGGTACGATGTCTCGATCCAACGCCGCCTCATAGGCTGCCAACGACACCCGGTGGTCGCGAACGTTCGACAGAATCGCCTGGGCAGCCAGTTGCCCCGAACGAACCGCATAATAAATGCCCTCTCCAAACAGTGGGTCGACCAAATGGCCCGCGTCACCAACCAGTAACGCCCGACCACTGACGAACTGAGACACCGTGCTCGTGCCCCGCCCCTCTTCGCTCTCTGAAAAGGCAGGAATCGGATGCCCGACCGGGCGAGGCACGGTCCATCTGGTGAGCCCTGGCTCCCCGCGTACGAAGCGGTCAAACGTCGTGCGCAGACTGGTCGATTTGCGTCGAAACTCTCCGACCCCCACGGACAGGCGCCCCTGCTTGGGGAAGATCCACCCATAGCCTTGCCGGGACGCGCCAACGTCCACAAGGATCGTTGAGGGACCGGGATAGTGGCTGTCATTTCCGATTTGGACTTCGCTTTCCAGGGCCGGGGCACGATACAGGGAGCGATCCGGGAAGAGGTGTCGTGCCACCAGACTATTGGCTCCGTCTGCTCCAATCACAATCTTTGCGCGATACCGGCTCCGTTCGGTGATGACCTCTACGCCGTCGGATTCTTGGCGGACGGCGACCACCCCTTCACCATTCCGGATCTCGGTCCCGGCACGAACCGCTTGTTGGAGGAGATAATGGTCGAAGCGATCCCGCATGACCATATAAGCAATCGGCTGTGACGATTCAATGAGTAGGGGATCTTGTCCGCGATAGACGAACTGCACCCCGTTCACCGTATGCTCGACCACCGATCGAAACTCAGGATCTAACAGCAGGGCGACGCGCGCCGACAGGCCGCCACCGCAGACCTTGTAACGAGGATGCGTGTCTTTGTCGAACCCGAGCACGGCCAAGCCGCCGCGGCTGAGTGCTGCCGCCGCGGTCGCACCCGCCGGCCCCATACCGACAATCACCACATCGTAGGTTGTGCCTTCTTGCCTATCAGCCATGCACCGTATACCGATCGTGGAGCACACACTTTAGATCCGGTGTTCCGGGATCTGAGGGAGTCACAAACCTTGTGCATTCGGGGGAGAGACCACCGGGGAGGGAGAAGAACATCCGAGTTACTGTCCGAGGTACCAGCCGATCCCGTATCGTTCAAGAAAACTCGTGACCATGGTCAGCGAATTCGCATAAATCATCACGCCCACCACGATAAGCAGCACCCCACTTACGGTCGACACACCCCAGAGGTATGCCCGCACTTCCCTAAAGTAGCTGAGAAATCGGTCGACACCGAGTGCCGTCAAAAATAAGGGCAGCGCCAGTCCCAGGGAGTAAAAGGTGAGCAACACCACGCCGCTGAACATCGATTCGGTCGTACTGGCATAGAGCAGGATGGTTCCCAACACAGGACCCACGCAGGGAGTCCAGCCCGCCGCGAATGCGATGCCGATCAAAAAGGATCCGAGCAATCCAGCCGGCCGGCTCCGAAACTGGTAGCGATGCTCCATTTTGAGGAAATTCAAGTTTAAGATACCGAGCAGGTACAGGCCGAACAAAATCACGACGATCCCACCGAACCGCCGCAGATGCTCCTGATAGGTGATCAAGACTTGCCCCAGCAAGCTGGCCGACGCTCCAAAAGCGACGAAGACTGTCGAGAACCCCGCGATAAACAGCAGCGAGTTCACAATGATCGCTTTCCGGAACCGGCTTCGCTCGGACACATCGGTCAGCTGTTCGATCGAGAGACCGGTGATGTACGAAATGTAAGAGGGGACCAGCGGCAACACACAGGGCGAGACGAAGGACAGCAGTCCTGCGGAAAAGGCGGCAATCAATGAAATCGACTGCACGGAATCGGTCATCCTTAGGACCCCTGCAGGAGCGATTCGACCAATCGTTTCCCCGCCGGCGTGTTCCAGTCACGAGCGCCGGGAATCCGGTTGCGAATGATGCCCTTGCGATCGATTAGAAACGTCATCGGCAACTGGCGTGCGCCATACCGGAGACCGATGCGGAAATCGGCGTCATGGAGCACGGGAAAGGTAAAGCCTGTCTCCCGCTGAAAGGGACGGGTGACGGCTGCGCCCTGAGCATCGGTCGAGACAGCCAGGATCTCAAACTCTGTTCGACTAAACGACCGATACAGTCGCTCCATGGCCGGCATCTCGATTTTGCAGGGACCACACCAGGTCGCCCAAAAATTCAGGAGAACGACTTTCCCGCGAAACTGATCCAGCGTGACATTGAACCCTTCAGAGTCTTTCAGGAGGAAGTTCGGCGCTTCCTCATCGACCTGGGGAATGCGGTCGGCAACGGCGAGAGGAGAGACAGTCTGCAGGGACGCAGCCCCGCGGGCGTCGACAGTGATGAGCCCGCCGAACATCATTGCGGCACCGATCATGGAAAGGAACGACCAACGATTCATCGTCACACTTACAGCGCAGGAGCATCCTGAACAGAGGACGCGCGCGCGGCCTTCTCTCCTGGCTTCAAGAGTTGTGTCAACACCTTGAGATTATCCAATCGTGTCCAATCACGAGGTCCGATCACTTTTTCGCGAAGAATTCCTTGCTGATCGATGACGTAGGTTTCGGGCACCCCCATCAACTTATAGCGTTTGTCGGTCTGTCCCCAGGAATCGATCAGGACGGGGAACGTGAGATTGAGACCCTTGACGAACGGCGGGATTTCCTTCTTCGTGGTAACCCGATCGATGCTGACAGCAAGAATGACCAACCCATCCTTTTCGAAATTCTTGTACAACACCTCCATCGAGGGCATTTCCTCACGGCAAGGCTTGCACCACGTCGCCCAAAAATTTAAAAAGACAACCTTGCCGCGGTAGTCCGAGAGCCGCAGTTGCTTGTCGTTCAAGTCTGGCAACTGGAAATCCGGCGCCACTTTCCCCACGACCAGGGGCTCATACTTCGAACTCTGCAACCAGACCACCATAAACATCACCGCAAGAATGGCGGCGGCGGCCAGCACCACAACGGTTCGAGACGGGCCAGCCTGCGGGGCCGCGCCAACGGAGCTCTGACTCAATTGATCAGCCATCGGCTAGGCGTACGCGTGCAGGCCGGAGAGTAGAAAATTCACTCCCCAAAAACAGAACACGACCATGAGAAACCCAAAGATCGCATAAATGGCGGCCCTGTGACCCTCCCACCCCCGCGTCATCCGAGCATGGATATAGGCGCCGTAGATCAGCCACACGATCAGCGACCAGGTTTCTTTGGGATCCCAACTCCAGTACCCACCCCAAGCATAGTTGGCCCACATCGCCCCGAGAATGATTCCGAAAGCCAGCAGTGGGAACCCCAGCATGATCGCCTTATATCCGAGTTCATCGATGGTTTCGAGATCTGGAAAGGCAGCGTAGAAGCGGGACTGACTACCACGATTAACGGCCCGCTCTTTGAATAAATACATCAGGCCTAGTCCTCCCGCCATGGCAAACGCGGCATAGCTGGTCAAGGTAACTGAGACATGGATGTAAATCCAATAGCTGTTCAGGGCCGGCACGAGCGGCTCCGCAGTTTGATATCGATAGGGTAACAGCGACGCCGCGCCCATGGCGATGAATCCGATCCCGACCACAAAGGCTCCGACGGCCTTGATCCTGTAGCGGAATTCCAGGAGCACATAGCCCAAGATAATCGCCCAGGACACGTAGGCCATCGCTTCGAACTGGTTCGACCAGGGGGCAAACGTGCCGGAATGTTCCATCCGCTCGAACGCCCGCGTCGTCAACGCCAGGGTATTCAGCACCCATCCGAAGACAGTGACCAGCGTGGCCACTTGTCCCAATTGGGTGGCCCAGGCGCCATCACGGTCTTCAATGTTGTCGATCGGATGCCCGGCCGGAGCCAGCTGCATGGCGGGACGTTTCGCAAAGAGATACGCCACATACAAACCCAACGCGGCCAGATAGAGCCAGAACGTCATATCGAAGAGAAACAGTGATCGCATCATACAGGCCTCCGTCTATCATAGATTGCAGCGCCGACCGGATGAGACGTTCCTCACAGCCGCTCTGCATATGTCTTCAGGGTCAGGTCTTGGTCTGGATCTTCTCCGTCAGTTTCTTGAATTCCTTTTGGAAGTCGATCTGACTCTTGTGTGTCGTCCCGCCCAGATGGACGGTGACACTGGATTCGCCTGGCACGATCTTCGCCCACAGCCGACGATGATAAATCAGAGAGGACAGAGTCATCCCCACCACCAACATCGTACACCCGATCCACACCATATTGATGCCCGGATTTCTGGCAATCTGCAGACCGGTGAACTTTTTTGGCTGATACCCGATGAATTCGAATTGGTATGCAGAATCTTTGATCTCAAACAGATCGGGATAATGATAAAACACCCAGGGGGTGGACTGCACGGTGCTTCGTTCATCTACAGTCAGCCGAATCGCCGGGTTGGCATGTTCGGCAGTCTTTGAAAAGACTTTTTTCTCGGTCGAATTGAATGCGAAGTCGGCCACGAAATCGGTCATCTTCATCTTGAGTGGAAGTCCGTCGACCGCCTTTTCCTTGTTCCACTCCAAGTCAACCGTGGCGACGATTTTGTCGCTGTTTTTTTCCTTGATATTAATTCGCGCCGCTTCGATCTGATCCCAGGCATCACCATAACTGGACTGGTAAAACCAGATCCCCTTATAGACTAACGGATCATTGACCGTAATCGTCTTGGTCGCGGTCGGAGTCCCTTGGTCGATCACCGTCAGTGTGCTGTTGTAGGATTTCACCGATCCGTTTTCATGGTAATCGATCCAAAACTTGTCCACCCGCAGATCGAAATTGCCGCGCGGGATATGGTAGGTCTGGCCTTCCAGGCACACACCAAATTCCTGGAATCCGTAGTAGCTACCCAGCAGTCCGCCGAGAACGATGACGGTTGCACTGAGGTGGGCGACATGCGCACCGACCCGGCCCATGATCCCTTTCGTTGCATAGACCGTGACCTCACCGGGGTCACTCTTTGCCAGGACGCGATACCCTTTTTCGGCGAACAGCCTCACTAAGTGCTCCGCCACGGCTTCTTTGGGCTGGTTGAGCGAAAGCGTCGTCTGTTGCTTCATGCCCTGGATAAACGCCAGCGACACGCTGACCTTGTCCTGACGCATGGACCGCCACACACTGGGAAATCGTTTATGAAAGCAGGTGAGAGAATTCACGCAGAGCAGCCCCAGCAGACTGGTGAACCACCACGTGTGATAGACGTCGGTGAATCCTAAGCGGACAAACCAGCGGTACGCCTCTTCTCCATATTCTTGCACATAGGTTTCCGGCCGTTCGCCCTGCTGAATGACCGTTCCGATCGTCGCGGTCATGGCGAGCACAATAAATAGGAACATCGCCAGCTTGATCGAGGCGAAAAATTCCACGACTTCCCGTGAGAACTCCTCCCATCCCAGCCCGGATGTGGAAGGACCAGATGCGGTCGAATCAGGTACTGCGTCGGGTTTACCGTTCATGAATCAACACACCTACCTGCTTTGACCTGGCCATCATGCAGACCTCATCATCAGAAAGGATGACAAGCTGCGTGTGGGATCCTGCGCCATTGCAGGCCGGTACCACGAGGTTGGAATTGCCGGGGCAGAGCGTTTATGATGAAAAATGTTCCAAATGCGCGAAAAGTAAGCTATCTTACAAGTCGTCTTGAAGGGCTGTCAAGCAAGACACCTGTCCCGCACGAGAATCGATCGATTCGTTCAGAACGGTAGACAAATATAGCCTAGTCAGCTACTATTGCTTCAGTTTTCTGCGGAGTTGCCTGATCATTCTGAGAGCAGTGTCTTCCACGTTCAGTCGCCGCACCATCTGAACTCAACCGCCGAATCCTCGAACCACTTCAATTCCAGGGGGAACAATGAGACATAACTATCTATTCACGTCTGAGTCGGTCACTGAAGGACACCCGGACAAGATTGCCGATCAAATTTCAGACGGAATTTTAGACGCTATCATCGCGCAGGACAAGTACTCGCGGGTAGCCTGCGAAACCATTTTGACCACCGGCATTGCCTTCGTCGCCGGGGAAATCTCGACAAAAGCCTACGTGGAGATCCCCGATATCATTCGCGAGGTGATTAAAGATGTGGGCTATAACGACGCGACTTGGGGATTCGACTCCAACACCTGCTCGGTCCTGACTTCCATCCACCAACAGTCTGGCGATATCGCCATGGGGGTTGATTCCGGCGGTGCAGGCGACCAGGGACTCATGTTCGGATATGCCACCAATGAGACGTCCGAGCTCATGCCTATGCCGATCGTGCTGGCCCACCGGCTGACCAAACGTCTGGCGGAAGTACGCAAGAAGAAGATTCTGAAGTGGGTTCGTCCCGACGGCAAATCCCAAGTGACGGTCGAATACAAAGACGGCAAACCCTTCCGCATCGACACCATCGTCGTCTCCTCACAGCACAGTCCGGACGTGACCAACAAGCAGATCGAGAAGGATCTGATGGAACACGTCATCAGACCGTCCATGCCGAAAGGCTTATACGATCCGACGAGCGTCAAGCACCATATCAACCCGACCGGTCGATTCGTGGTCGGCGGCCCGATGGGTGATACCGGCCTCACCGGTCGCAAGATCATCGTCGATACCTATGGCGGGCATGGTAGCCATGGCGGCGGCGCCTTCTCCGGAAAGGATCCTTCCAAGGTCGATCGCTCAGCCTCATACATGGCTCGGTACATCGCAAAAAATATTGTGGCTGCCGGTTTGGCCTCCAAATGCGAAGTGCAGCTGGCCTATGCCATTGGAGTAGCCGATCCCGTCTCCGTGTTGGTCGACACCAAGGACACCGAGAAGGTGGCTCCTGAGAGTTTGGACAAGCTGGTTCGAAAGCATTTCCCGCTGACACCGCGCGGGATCATCGACCATCTCAAGCTGCGACGCCCCATCTTCAAGAAGACAGCCTCCTACGGGCACTTCGGTCGCAACGAACCGGAGTTCACTTGGGAAAAGACCGATAAGGCCAAGGTTTTGCGCAAGGACGCGGGCCTCTAGGATTCCGCAGCAGGTCGCACCAGCCTAGGGGGCGGGTCGCAAACCCGCCCCCTTTTTTCTGCATTCAAACATCAATGGTTTATTAGTCTCAACACAGGAGGAAGACCAGTGGATTACGACGTGAAAGATATGGGCTTAGCAGATCAGGGGAAACTGAAGATTGAATGGGCTGAAGCCACCATGCCGGTCTTGCGACTCATTCGAAAGCGGTTTGAGCGGGAGCAACCGTTCAAGGGCATCCGTGTCACCGCCTGCCTGCACGTGACGACCGAAACCGCCAATCTTATGAAGACACTCAAGGCCGGTGGGGCAGACGCCCGCCTCTGTGCTTCCAACCCCCTGAGCACACAGGACGACGTGGCCGCAGCTCTGGTTCGCCACGAAGGCATCCCGACCTTCGCCATCAAGGGTGAGGACAACAAGACCTACTACCGGCACATCGAGTCGGCCATCGCCCACAAGCCGCACCTCTCCATGGACGACGGCGCCGATGTCGTGTCCCATCTGCATTCGAAGCGAAAGGACCTGCTGCGCAACGTGATCGGCGGAACCGAGGAAACCACCACCGGTGTCATCCGTCTCCGCAGCATGGCAGAAAAGAAGGTCCTGAAGTTCCCGGTCATCTCGGTGAATGATGCGGACACGAAACATATGTTCGACAACCGTTACGGCACGGGCCAGAGCACCATGGACGGCATCGTTCGCGCCACCAATCGGCTGGTTTGCGGTTCTACGCTTGTCGTCGCCGGCTATGGCTGGTGCGGACGAGGCATTGCCACGCGTGCGCGTGGCATGGGTGCCAATGTCATCGTGACCGAAATCGATCCCTTGAAAGGCCTCGAAGCCGTCATGGACGGATTCCGCGTGATGCCCATGAGTGAAGCCGCACCGATCGGCGACTTCTTTGTGACCGTCACCGGAAATCTAAAGGTCATTCGTGGCGAACACTTTGCCGCGATGAAGGAAGGCGCGATCGTCTGCAACTCCGGCCACTTCAATGTCGAACTGGACATTCCCGCGCTGGAAAAACTGAGCAAGAAAAAACTCGCCGTGCGTCCGGGTGTCGACCAATACACCCTGCACAACGGCCGCCGCGTCAGCCTCCTCGGTGAAGGCCGCCTCGTGAATTTGGCGACCGCCGAAGGCCATCCCTCGAGCGTCATGGACATGAGCTTCGCGAACCAGGCCCTGGGCGCGGAATTCATCGTGAAGAATTACAAGAAGCTCGAAAAGAAGGTCTATCCCGTTCCCGCCGACATTGACAAAGAAATCTCCCGCCTCAAGCTCGCCGGCATGGGCGTGGCGATCGACAAGCTCACCAAGGAGCAGGTGAAGTATCTGGCATCATGGGAGATGGGTACCTAGGCATCTTCAAGTTAAGAGACTGAAAATAGAAAAGGCCGCCTACAAAGGCGGCCTTTTTTTATACAGCATTTTCAAATGAACTCAAACTTGTCGACTCTGTAGTCCCATAGTTGTTGAATGTTCATTTGAGTGCAGGCTGAGGTAATATTGATGTGCATCACGGAGTATCTGCAAATGATTTCCTGACGACAGAGGTGGCCCCGGTTGGTTGGACAGAATGAGTTCTTCCTTAAGTGGAGCCTCGCGGTGTTCTGCCTAGGCGGCGGTGCGCCGTGCAGGCAGGGTGTCAAAGTACACGTCATTCGGTGTGTGCCCGTCAAGCGCCCGGTGCGGCCTGGCCTGATTGTAGAACGTCAGGTAGCGGGCTACTCCCCGTTGAGCAGCGCTGACCGTCTCGTAGGCATGCAGATACACCTCCTCGTATTTGATACTTTCCCAAAGCCGCTCGACAAACACATTGTCGCGCCAATAGCCTTTCCCGTCCATGCTGATCTGGATGCCGTGGTCTTTCAGCAGCCCCGTGAACTCCAGGCTGGTGAACTGACACCCTTGATCGGTGTTGAAGATCTCCGGCGTGCCTGAGGTGGCCAGCGCCTCCTGGACCGCTTCGAGACAGAAGTCGGTGGTCAGCGTATTGGAGAGCCGCCACGCCAACACCCGGCGACTGGCCCAGTCCAGGACGGCAAACAAATACACAAAGCCGCGCTGCATCGGGATGTAGGTGATGTCTGCCGCCCACACGTGATTCGGGCGAGTGATCTCCAGATGGCGCAGCAAATAGGGATAGACCGTGTGGGCGGGATGCCGCTGGCTAGTGCGGGGCTTGCCATACACCGCCTCGATCCCCATGCGCGTCATCAGCGTGCGCACGCGCCGGCGCCCAATCGTGTGGCCCTCGCGCCTGAGCAGGTCGCGCAGCATTCGGGCGCCGGCAAACGGATGGTCCAGATGCAGCTCGTCGATCCGGCGCATCAGCGACAGATCGGGTGCCGACACCGGCGTCGGCTGGTAGTAGGCCGTCGAGCGAGACACCCCGAGGATCTGACATTGCCGAACGACTGGCAGGGCATGGGTTCGGTTGATCATCGCTTTGCGCTCAGCAAGCCCGCCTTGATGAGCGCCCCTTCTAAAAAATCATTCTCCAGCGCCAGCTGTCCGATCTTTGCGTGGAGAGTCTTGAGATCCGGCGTGTCCGCCGACGTGTTTGGTCCCGCCAAACACGTCGGCGGCCCGCGCCAGCAATTGCTGCTTCCATTCTGTGATCTGGGTGGGATGGACGCGAAATTGTTCCGCCAACTCCGCCAGCGTTTTGTCGCCTTTGACCGCGGCCAAGGCCACCTGCGCCTTGAAGGTCGCCCCGTGATTGCGTCTCGTTCTCTTCATCGCCTCGCTCCTCTGGTTCGCCACCACCCGGTGGCTTCGGTGAAGCAAGGCTCCCACTTATCACACTGTCCGAATTTCCGGGACCCCCTCTCTAATTAGTCTTTGCCCAATCAGTAGACAGCTCAGATATTGATTTACTCATTGGCTGCCTTTCCTGTCGAGGTCGTTCA
>JAHFEW010000183.1 GCA_023248215.1 Nitrospira sp. | reverse complement strand
CAGGCGTCAAGCCTCGGGCAGGTCCGGTCTGGCAATCACATATCGCGAGGCCGTACACTGCCCTGCGATGGCGTGTCCGCTTCGTCTGGAATGGCCCCGGTGCCCTGTACCATGTCACCGGTCACGGCAATGCCCATCTTCCAGCGCTGATACCAGGAGAGGACCTCGATGTTGAATGCGAATGTGCTGGCGGCGGTGCTGGAGTTTCGACGGAAGCGTGATTGGGAGCAGTTTCACAAGCCCAAGGAGCTCGCTGCCGCCATTACGGTTGAGGCGAGCGAATTGCTGGAGATCTTCCAATGGAAATCGCACGATGAGGTGACCCGTCTCCTGGAAAGCCCGTCAAGGGAACGCGTCGAGGATGAAATCGCCGATGTCGTGATCCTCCTTTCATACCTCTGTCATGATCTTGCCCTGGATGTGAATCCCGTGGTGCTCTCGAAGCTGAAGAAGAACGAAGCCAAATATCCGATTGAGAAGTCTTACGGCAATGCAAAAAAGTATGATGAAACCTAACGAGGTAAAGCCAGACGTTCACGCAATCGGCGGCGGTCTCCGGCCGATGAAGAAGCTGACAAGGTAGGCGACGAAGAAGAACCTCACCTACCTGAAGCTTCGACGGGAGACCTCCACCTACGCGGCCTGATTCGGTGGTGCGAGGCGGCTGAATGTGAGGCGCTTACCTGCTGACAGCAACCCCGAGACAGGCAGCTTCATGAACTCACGCGCCGACAGCGGCCAGACTTCCTGGTTGCCGTTATTGGTCTTTTGCGTCTCCGTTCGACGAATCGGGCGTTCGATTTGCTTCTGCATGGTGGCCACCTCCTTGTAAAGTCCTGAACCCTACCCTCTCTGCGTGAACCGGCCTCCCCACCTCGCGCTGCCTTGATGTATTTCTACCCAATGTCGCGGAGTGCCACGACTAGATGAACCCCTGGCTTGACCAGGTCATACCCCTGGAGATGCCGACCTTCCGCTGTTCCCCCCTGAGCAATTCTGACCAGACGGCCATCTGGCTACTTGGCATACTGGTGTTTCTATCGTGCTCCCGGTGTCCAGCAGCGAGATCAGGGATGATTTTTGCGCGAAGCACCACGGGAGGCATCCTCTATCGCCCCACTCACGCAGATGGGATTTACCAGACCAAGGAGGAACCTATGAGAACCACTCGAGTGACGTACATCTTCTCGATTGCTGCATTCCTGCTCGGCTTTGCCCTGGGAGGGATCTCGTTCCATGTGGCCTCCGCGCAAGGCGTCTTCGGATTAAAAACGTCCGTGACACAGATCGGGAGCGCCTTGGTCGATATGCAGAAGAACGTGGACGAGCTCCAAAAGAATATGGGCACGATTAAACAAGCCAAGGATCAGTTGTCGTCGCTGTCACCGGCTAGTGGAGAGGCCATGAAAAAAGAGGGTGAATCCTTGAAACAGATGATCCCAGGGTTTGGCCAATAGCGGGGCATTCCCGCCGGTCGTGAACGGTAGATAGGAAGGGGCCGCCCATCTTCAAGCGGCCGACCACCGGGGCAAGTATGCCGCCACACAGACTCGCCCCAGAAGACAAACCTGTGCGGACGACAGGTCTCATCAGCGGTCGAACCAGAATGGACGCAGGTCTTGCGACCCCACGTTCCGCTGCGGTGCAAATAGAAGTGTGAGGAAACTTTCTGGCCAGGTTGCGGGGCGCTTCACACGGGAGTAGGCTCTTCTCACCAGGGGTGCTCGCGCTTCGGAAGAGCGCCAACGGAGGTGAACGATGGATCAGATTATCAACCTCGACAAAGTCACCTCGGTGCTCCTCCAGCATGGAGAGTGGTTCGAAGTCGACGCAGGGACGCTGACGTCGATTCCCGCCGCGAACTTTTTGTCGGGTCACTCCGGAGCCAATGCCTTTGCCTGGGAAAGCCACGGTGCCCGTCTGGCGTGCCCCTGCAGTGCGCTCGTGCTCGTCCGATATACAACGTGAACGAGCACCGCACAAGGCTCTGACAGGTCGCCTTTCCCCTTTACTGCTCTGCGTGGATACGGAAATTGGGCATTGGAAGCCCATCTCACACTGCGTGGTCAGTGAAGGCTCGAAGTCAACCGGAACGGCCTGGCCTCCCACCAGTCGATGAATCTGCTAGCAGGATGCGGAAAAAGTCCGCCAGCGTTCTCAGACACCGTCGCCTCACCGTCTCGGCGGCGTTCACAGACGTGGCGCTCTTTATTCATCGCGCCGTGCACCTCGCTGCCTGCCTCTGTGTGTCCGCCTGACTGCGAGCGTCCTCGCTCAGGCAGGCACGCAGACAGGCGGCCTTGCTGGACGGCCTTTTTGCGCAGCCTGCAAGAGCAATTGGGGCGGATGGTTGAGATGTGGCAGCGGTTGGCGAGCGAAGCAAACAGAAGCAGCGGCACCTGTCGTCGCGGAACCTACAGAATAGGATTCACACAGCCAAGGAGGGACCCATGAGAGCTCCACGATCGACGTACATCTTCTCGATTGCCGCGTTCCTGCTCGGATTTGGCTAGGAGGGCTTTCGTTCCATGTTGCTTCAGCGCAAGGCGTCTTCGGGTTAAAAACTTCCATGACCCAGATCGGGAGCGCTCTGGTCGAGATGCAGAAGAACGTGGACGATCTCCAAAAGAATATGGGCACGATCAAACAAGCCAAAGATCAGTTGTCTTCGCTGTCACCGGCGGGCGGGGATGCCATCGAAAAAGAAGGTGAATCCTTGAAACAAATGATTCCCGGATTTGGACAATAGCAGTCATTCTGGCCTGTCTGGCGCGAATGGGACGAGAAAAGCGGTCGCCCATCTTGAACAAATTCTGCGGTCGCGACTTGGAAAGGTTCGCCCTTGGCCTGCTCACGGTGGATCTCAGGCATGCGATCCCATCGTCAGAGGCATAGAAGCAGAACAGGTACCGGAAGTCTTTTTCAAAGCCAATGTCCGCCTGACCGCAAACCTACCGCCTGCGGGCCTATCAGCGTGCCCGCCAGATTTGAGTGGCCTTTTCGCCGGCAAAGGAGGATGTGGCGCTTGCTTCCTCTGACCAATCCGACGTGAGTTAGGCTTCTTAAAGCTGATCTGTTGTACTCGATCGCAAGGAGAGCCAGACCATGAAAGAACAATTGACCGCGGTTTTTCAACAAGTCCCGGAGGGCTATATTGCCTTCGTCGAGGAGTTGCCCGGCGCGAATACGCAGGGTGAGACGCTTGAGGAAGCCCGAACCAATCTCCAGGAAGCCGTTCAATTGGTGTTGGCATCCAACCGTACGCTCGCGGAAGAATCCCTACGGAACAAGATTGTGATTCGCGAGCCGATTGCCTCCATTTCATGAAGCGGATCGATCTGATCCGCCACCTCGAACGGTATGGTGTCCAATTCCTACGAGAAGGTGCAAGCCCGGATTATTCATGAATGCCGCCGCGAGGCGTTCGAGACCGAAGCCCGCCGGGGCTTCTCGCACGTAAGGCCGACGGAGGCGTACTTGCAGTCCGTCGAGGAGGCCGAACGAGAAAAGCCCCGCCGGGCGAGAGGATCGGACGACGGAGCAGGGATTCATGAATAGTTCGGGCTAGCCACAGCGTATACGTTAATCGCGCTGCCGGACAAATCTCCACCATTCCCCGCCATCGAGAGCTCAATGACTTTCTCGCTCAAAAGATCTGCAAGGATCTAGACGTTCCCAAAC
>JAHFEW010000106.1 GCA_023248215.1 Nitrospira sp. | reverse complement strand
TCCACCCAATCGGACTTCGGTCCGAAGAGCCGCTCGTACACGAATGCACGATGAGACAGATCCTGAGCCATCTGTCGAAGTTTCGTCGCTTCCTGGCTATAGAGTTCAGCAATTTTGTGCTGGTCCTTTCGAGGATCAGACGTCGTCAAATCGAGTTCAGTTCCTGTATTACTACAACCTCCCACAAGGCAGACTGCAGCGACAATAAGCCATGCACACCCTAACCGCCATGACGGTCGCATGATCACAGCCGCAGGCACGGCTCTTCTGAAACTACCGTCGCCCCCTCGCCCCAGTGCCGCCACACAACTTCGTAATCCGCCGCAAGCGGCATCAATTCAACATGTTGTTGCCGACACAGCCGGTTCAAGGCCGTGAACAGCGATCGCCACGTATGCGTCGGGAGTGAATCCGCCAGCGCAAGAAAGGTGAGCCGACGGTGCTGCTGCAGCAAAACCAGAATCTGTCGATCAACGGCGCCTTCGGCCGGTTGAACCTCGTGACATTCCATCACGCACCTCCTTGTGGGCCGAGACCTGCATCCCGCAGGGGTCATTGACCAGTAAAGGCCCATAGCAAAGCTGTGCAATAAGTGATCCCACCACATCGTGTGGCCCACGCAGCAAATCAGCCGAAACGATGTGCCTCCTCCCTGCAAGAGGCTGGCATGAATAGTCTTATCCGAAATTCCGCACGGTGCGTGTCGTGCAGAATCGCTCGTATTCTCATCATCTCGGATTGGGAGAACCGAACTACGTATGCGCTGATACGTCCTGTTTCACATGGCATGAACTTGCTCCGCACGACACCAAACGAACGCCTAAAGAGAGCAGCCACTGCGACTCAGGAATCCGAAATGCTTCCCGACTCTAGATTCCGCCAGTGGAAGGAGAGGATGGGCTCGCTATTAACCGTAATCGGCATCGAGTGAATCCCGAAGAGGGCTGTTCGCGTCGAAAGGGGAAGGCAGTCCAGAGTGGCCTCGTTCACGTGGTACCTATGCCATAGACCGAAACGCGGGACTCCTTCGAACGAGAGCTGTGGCATCGCCCTTGCTAAGACTTATGATTGGGAAGCCCTATGCAACGGGAATACGTGTTTCCAGGGGGGGGTGATCAAATATCACGGCTGAGGTTTCGCCGCTAGGTATGGCAGATAGTTGTATGCATGAAGGGAGAGGGTCATGTCCAGGTATGGGAAACGGATCTTGGTGGCAGAAGACGACGATGCAGCCAGAGACATGTTGAGCGCCTTGCTCGTGCAGGCCGGCTACAATGTATACGCTGCAAGAAATGGACAAGAAGCATTGGCAGAAATGCAGCGGAAACATTTCGATGTGGTGGTCACCGATTGTGACATGCCACACCTCGATGGTCGTGAACTATTATCCTTCAGTCGCGCCGCCTGGCCCCACATACCCGTCATCATGCTCTCGGGAGGCCCCGCTGAATCGTCCGAGGAGGTTACACGGCTTGGGGCCTACGCCTGGATTGAGAAACCTTACGATACGTGGATCCTCTTGGAAATCATCGGGAACGCGGCGTATGAGACCGCCCAAAAGAGTTCCTCAGTGATGACGTCTCCGGCCAAAGAAGCGTAAGCGGCAAGCCGAAAGGGCTCGTGCGACCTACCCGAGATTTCGTTCATCCGCCATATTCGCCCGATCAAAAGCCACTCGTGATCTCATGGCCTTAAATTGCCATGACTGCCTTGGAGGGCACTCCTGTCCGGAGCAAATTTTCCGACGCTGTGCGCAGGAAATCATGTCGCATTCTCCGCCACCAAACGAGACGCATTTCGTTTGTACCCGCCATCATGCGCTTCAGGCCAATCGCGTCACAGATTCGAAGCGGGCAGCCACCGCTCTGTGAGAAGCTTAGAAAAGCGGACTGCGAAAAGTCGCGAACGTGAAGAGGGTCATGGAACGTAGGGTTTGGTCAAATCGTTATTGACCCAGTTATTACCGGCGTTGACATCGATTCCCCCCGCAGGCTGCGGTTTGTCGAGATTCGTGTACTGGAACGTATCAAAGGGCTGGATCTGCTCGTCGGTGGGCAACTGTTTGCGATTCCAGCCACCGCCTAGCGCACGAATGAGCGCCACGGATGATTTCAGAAGTTCAGCCTTGATCTCCACGGAGCTGATGCGCGCCGTCAACGTGTTGACCTGCGCGTAAATGAGATCCAGGCTGGAAATCAGCCCGCCCGTATAGAGCTCCATGGATAGATTTTGCGTTTTGAGCGTCGCGCCGACTGCGGCGTCTTGGCGGTTCGCCGCGACAGTCAGCCGGTTCGTCAAGCTCAACCCGTTTTCCACTTCGCGAAAGGCGTTGAGCACGGTCGACCGGTAACGATCCTCCGTCTCGCGATAGGCCGACCAGGATTGCTGTAATTGAGCACGGCGATACCCACCCTGGAAAAGCGGAAGCGACACGGCCGATCCGTAGGACCAGAAACTATTGGCGAGCGAGACCAGATTGAAGCCGGCATCTTCGAACCCGCCACCGGCCCGGAACGTCACATTGGGATAAAAGGCAGCGCGAGCGATGCCGATGGCGCGGTTCGCCTGCGCCATCTGGCGTTCCATCCCGGCGATATCCGGCCGTCGCTCAAGCAGGGTAGATGGGATTGATTTCGGAATCGTGAAATTCGCCACACGAAGGTCATCGACCGGTTCAATCTTGAAACTGGCCGGCGCCATATTGAGCAGGATGGCGATCGCTTGTTCCGTTACTTGGCGTTGGCCTTGAATTTGGGCTTGTTTCGTCTCCGTACTGAACAGGAGAGATTCGACGCGGGCGACGTCGAGGGCCGACGCAATCTCGCCCACGAATTGTGCGTTGACAAGGTCGAGCGACTGTTTGTAGTAAGCGATCGATTGGGTATAGATCGCATTCTCCGCGTCGTAGCCACGTAACGCGAAATAGTTGGCCGCAATTTCCGCCTGCAGACTGAGGCGCGCGAGCCCATAGTCAGCGGCGCGCTGCTCCGCGCGGTAGGTCTCAAGGCGCGTCGCATTGCGGAGCGCCGACCAGAAATCGGGTTCCCAGGACGCGATCCCCCCGCCGGCAACGGTCGATTCATAGAGCGGAACGTCGTGAGGGCGAAAGAGGTGATTGAGGGATTCCCTATTGCCCGAGGCGTCAAACCCTAAACTGGCGCGAGGAAGATACTGCGACCGGGCCTTCATCATCACATCGCGGGCCTGGACGAACCGCTCGGCGGCGGCCTGCAGGTCCGGATTGGCCGCCATGGCCTGTTCTTCAAGACTGTTTAGGATCGGATCGTTAAACACCTTCCACCAATCCTGACGCAATTCGCCATCCGATGGCTTTGCCTCGACGAAGGGACTCGACCCATGCCATGAAACCGGGACGACGAATTGCGCCGGCTCATAGGTGGGCGAGAGATCGACGGCTGGAAACGTATTGCAGGCGGGCAAGTTGAGCGCCACTAGTAACATGCCGCATCGCCACGCCCGGGACGGAGCGATGCGCCACATGCCTGCTCCCGTTTGTAAGCACTCGACCATCATGTATAAGCACCTGTCATTTTGAAGATCATTGCTTTGACGCCGACGCTTCTATGCCGACGAGGTCATAACCAAGCGCGGGTGTGACGATGCGTACCTTGTCGCCTTCGAGCAATGCGGCGCTGGGGTTGTTCACAATGCGGTCGCTCGTGGAAATCCCCTCTGCCACTTCGACGGCGTTGTCGAGGAGTTGGCTCACGGTGATTGGCTGTAAGTGCACTCGGTCGTCCTCCGTCACCACGGCCACTTGTGTGCCGTGCTCTTGGAACACCAACGCGGTGGACGGAATCGTGTGTACTTGCCTATCGACTGGCGCCGTGAGCCGGACCTGGGCGTAGGAGCCTGGCCAGAGAGCTCTGTCCTCATTGTCGATCGTGAAGACGGTGATCGCGGTGCGCGTACTTACGTCGAAGCCACGAGCGACGGTCAGGAATTTGGCGGTGAAATGACGATTGGGCAATTGCGGCACCGTGACGTCGGCCGTCAGGCCAGGCTGGAGGAAGGGCCCGAACGACTCCGGCACGGAGACGAAGAGACGCAGCATACTGACGTCGGCCACAGTAAAGAGATTGCTGATCATATTGGGGCTACTGAACCCGCCTTCCTTATTGACGTAGTCACCGACGTTGATATTGCGCACGGTCACTACGCCGTCATAGGGCGCGATGATGGTTTTGAACCGAATCAACGCCTCGAAGTTCCTGACGTTCTGCTCCGCTGCCTTGACCTTCGCCAATTCGGCTTTCGCGTTGGCCACCTGTACCGAGATCGACTGCTCGGAGACCGCATGGTTTTTGCGCAGCGCCACCCAGCGCTTCGCGGTAAGATCAGCGAGCGCATATTTGGCTCGCTCCGACTCCAGATCCGCTTTGGCCTGTTCATATTGGGCGTCGAGGGCCGGCGCGTTGATTTCGGCGAGGATATCGCCCTTCTTCACCAGCGCGCCGTAGTCCTTGTACCACATCTTCACATAGCCCGAGACCTGCGCGTAGATCGGCGCCTGAAACCAAGCCTGAACATTGCCGGGGAGCGTAATGGTCTCACTCGGTGCCCCCGGCTTTGGATTGACGACGGCAACAGTGTGGACGGCGCCTTCGAGCGTCTTCTCGCGCAGCGCAGCGGCATCGAGTCTGCTCTCATAGACCCGAAACCCGACGTACAGAATGCACAGCAGGATCACGGTGATCACAACGCCTCTTCCACTCAGGATCGTCATGATGAGGCACTGTCCTTCTGGCGAGCCGTTCGCCTGTTGTAGATCATCGCGTAGACGCAGGGCACGAAAAACAGGGTGAAGACGGTGGCAACGAGCAAGCCGCCGATGACGGCGCGACCCAGCGGCGCATTCGGGGAATTCCCCATCGACATCGGCACCATGCCGATGATCATGGCCGAAGCAGTCATAAGCACCGGACGGAGGCGGGTCCTTCCGGCTTCGATCGCAGCCCGCAGCGCGTCGCCGTGCTCTTGGAGCCGCTCGCGAGCGTAAGACACGACGAGGATCGAATTGGCGGTCGCCGTGCCCATCGTCATGATGGCGCCTGTCAGCGCGGGTTCCGAAAGACGCGTATGGGTCAAGAACAATGACCATGCGATGCCCGCCAGCGCGCCGGGCAAGGCCGTAATGATGATGAACGGATCGAGCCAGGATTGGAAGTTCACGACGATCAGCAAATAGACAAGCGCGATGGCGGCGAGAAGTCCGAAAATCAACTCGAAATAGGCGTCGTGCATCAGTGCGGCCTGGCCATGGATTTCGATCGCGGCGCTACGGGGCAACTCGTCCTCCATGCTCTTGGCGACCTTTTCGACATCCGCCAGCACGCCGCCGAGGTCGCGCCCTTCGGCGGATACATAGATGTCGAACAGCGGCATAATGTTCCCGTGCGTGATCACGCCCGGCGTTCCCTCCGCTGAAATGCTGGCCAAATTGCCGAGGAGCTGCACATCATTGTCGTTCGAAGAATTGCTCGAGGAATCGACCGGGATGGTCTTGAGACTATTGACGCTATTGATCTGCGGCTGCGGCGTATAGACATTGATCAGGTACGACATGCCGGTCTTGGGATCGAGCCAATAGACTTGGTCGACCTGTTGGCTGCCGGCAGTCGTCATGAGCAGATTGGTGGCGATGTCCTTCTCAGTCCTGTTGACACCGAGTCCGAAGGTGCGGTTGCCTTCGACCATGAGGGTCGGCGTGCGCATCGTCTGCTGAATCGTCACGTCGCTGGCGCCGGGGATTCGGCGCAGTTTGCCGGCCAATTTGCGAGCGAACTCATAGTTGTCCTGAATGTCCGGGCCGTTGATCTGCACGTCGATCGGCGCAGGCGCGCCGAAATTGAGAATTTTTGCGGTCAGATCGGATGGCTGGAACGTGAATTCGGTTCCCGGATAGCGCTCTTTCAAGCCCTTGCGGAGAATGCGGCGGTAGTCCCACACCGGCGACTTTTCATTCTTCAAGAGGATCGTCAGGTCACAATCCTGAGAGCCGATCGTCGGCGTCGGAATGAAGGCGAGGTTGTGTGGTCCGACCGGCAGGCCACAATTACTGACGATGTTTTCGACCTCACCAGGCAGCAACTCCTCGATGCTGCTGGAGACAAGAGTGGCAATGCGTCCTGACACCTCGATGCGCGTCCCGAGGGGCGCGCGCATATGCATCGTAATGACCCCTGACTTGATCTCGGGGAAGTAATCGCGCCCAAGGAAGAAGAACAGGACGAGGGAGCCCCCCGCGATCGCCAGAGAGATTTTGACGAAGGCGTTACGATGGGCGATCGTCTGTTCGAGCAGCAGACCGTAGCGCTCGCGGAACTGATTGAAGCCGCGTTCGAACCCTTTCTGAAAGCGGACGGAGACGTTCCGCGATGGTTCCGCGCCGGGCTGCCCGTGATGCTCATGCGGCTTCGACATGGTGACTCTTCAGCATATATTTCGCCATGGTCGGCACCAGCGTGCGCGACAGGATGAAGGAGGCGAGCATCGCGATGATGACCGCCTCCGCCATGGGCTTGAATAGGAAGCCGGAAACGCCACTAAGCCCGAAGAGCGGGAGCCAGACGATCGCGATGCACAGGGTGGCGACGAACGTCGGGATGACGATCTGATTGGCGGCGTCGATGATGGCCTGTTCGAGCGGCTTGCCCATTTCGATATGTCGATCGATATTCTCGATCATGACGGTCGCATCGTCGACCAAAATGCCGACGGCCAGCGCCAACCCTCCCAAGGTCATGACATTGATCGTCTCGTTGAGCGCATGTAGGCCGATCAGTGCGGTCAGAATGGACAATGGGATCGAGGTCCACACGATGACCGTGGCCCTCCATGAGCCGAGCAGCAACAGCACGATGACGCCGACCAGCGCACCGGCGGTCAGCATTTCAAACACGACGTCCGAGATCGAATCCTTCACGAAGGTCGAGGCGTCGTCGAGGAGTCTGATCTTCACGCCCTCAGGAGCGACTTGCTCGGCGCGCGAGATCATCTTCTTGATCCCCTCCACCACGGACAGGGTCGAGGCCTCCGTGCTCTTCATCACGACAATGATGACGATCTGTTTGCCTTTCACCAGTACCGCGTTCTGTTGCACCCGGCCCATGAGCTGCACCGTGGCGACGTCCCGCAGATAGATGAACGCGTTGCCTTCTCGCTTGATCGGGATTTCGCCGAAATGGTCAATCTGCATCGGTGACGCATTCGTCTGGACGATCCAATCGGTTTGCTTGATCTTGATGTCGCCGGACGGCATCACGAGGTATTGCCGCATGAGGACATCGTGAATGTCCGCCGGAGTAAGGTGACGGGCAAGCAATTTCTGCTGATCGAGGTTGACCATGACCTGCATATCCTGGCCGCCATATGGGTGCGGCAGGATCGCCCCCTCGACCGTAACGAGCAGGGGGCGGATTCGCATGTAGGCGAGATTATAGAGCTCCGCGGGCGTCATCTTGTCGGAGCTGATTTCGAGCATGGCCACCGGGATGGAGGATGGCGCCAGACGCATGATCATGGGGGGAGAAATATCTGGCGGCAGCGCCTTGACGACGTTCTGCGCGATGGCCGTTATATCCGCTTCGGCCCTGCCCACGTCGACTCCGTCCTGGAGAAAAATATTGGTGATGCTGCTGCCGTAGTAGGAGTGACTATGGATATACTTAATGCCTTCCACCGTCGAAGTCAGGAAGCGTTCGAACAGATACGTGATGCGCCCTTCGACACTCTGCGGCAGCAGGCCGTTGTAGATCCAGACCACGGAGGTGACCGGAATATTGATATTCGGGAAGACGTCGGTCGGCATGTGGAGCACTGTCATGGTGCCCAACAGCACGATAAGGATGGACATGACGACGAAGGTGTATGGCCTGCGAAGAGCAATGAGGACGATCTCGTTCATATGCGAAGTCTGCCGAAAGCGGTTTGATGACCCGTCATTGGGACACAGCTTCCAATAGAACCACTTTGGTTTCGGTCGTCGAACAGAACAGTAGTGCCTGTGATAGCAACCGGTACATCGCCATACCTTTGAGAATCTTTGCGGGAATTCGAAAGGATCCTGCGGTAACGACACCGCCCACTCATCCGAGGGAAAAAACCCACTGGTTTGCGAAGTTTCATGGACGAGGTTGCTCCGGCCATGAGGAAAACGCGACCTCTGTCTGCCAGTCAAAATCGATCCCGGCTGGTTGACGAGCCTCCGATGTAGCAAAGACCTTACCAGTGGTCGTATTCACTCTACAAAATGGGTTGCATACCAGCGTCTGTGCGGCATTTACCGGTATGTGGCCTAGAGGGCTCGATTTCCTCAGCCTGTTAAAAAACCTTCCCCACCGTCAATTGCGCGGTTTAGCACCGAGCGCACCGTGCGGAATCTCACCGTTATGACCGGCACGTAACCGACTCCTTGAACACGAAGTCCTCGAGAACTCTTTACAAATACGGCAATGGGACTCATTTGCTGTATCCGTCGACTGAACGCTACCAGTGGTATTGAACTTGCGTAATCTCAGACTTCGATAGCTCAAATCTCTCCGTCAACACTCTGTGAAAAGAATCGGGAAGAGGATCACAATGACCGGAATTCTGAAACTCAGCATGGCGATGGTTGTCGTAGGTGGGCTCATGGGTGTCGTCGCGACTGAGGAGAGCGTTCAGGCTGAAACCCTGACGATTGGGGCGGCTCCGAGCTTAAAGCCCGTATTCAACGAAATCCTGCCTATGTTCGAGAGAGAATATGGTGCGACGGTGCGCGTCCTGTACGGTCCGTCGCAATCCCTCCGCCGGGAAATTGAACAGGGAGCTCCAATTGATGTATTTCTTCCTGCCGCGGTTGAAGAACTCGAGAAACTACAAAAGAAGGGACTGACCCTTAACGGAGGGCTTCAGGTCTACGCGAAGACCTCACTTGTGCTCGTCATGTCAGCGACCTCCCTGGCAACCTCGGTATCCTTCCGCGACGTGTTGCCGAATCGAGCAACCCGCATCGCCGTTGGCGATCCTGGGACGTCGGCCTTGGGACAAATCACGGCTCGGGCGCTCACGAAACTTAATCCCACGTACAAAAACCATTACCACCTTCTCCACGCCCAACATAGTGAGGATATCGTGAATGTGCTTCACAGGGGGGAGGCCGACATGGGCATCGTCTACCGTGTAGATGCGATCAACAATGGGCAAGTGCGCATCATTGATGAAAATCCAGCCGGGTCGTATGTGCCGGTCCATTTCGGGGTAGCGGTAGTGTGGACCTGTGGGAACGCGTCCCTGAGTGTCGCGGAAAAGTTTTTCGATTTCATCATGAGCCCCCGCATACAAAAGCTCCTGCTCAAATATGGATTTGATTCCGTTCCCTCGAATGGGTCACCGGTGCAGCTGACAAACGTTAAGAACGAGCAGTAGCGGCAGACCCATATGTGGACACCACTGGGAAGTATCATCGGCGCTGGTAGCTTCCGTCATCACGATAGCTGGTGGCCCCTGCCCCATTCCGTGTCCGTGAAGGGTGGACCTATCTTCGTGGAAGGATTGAACGAGGTCCGCTTGTCCATGAGCCAGTTCCTCCCCGATGGGCAACCTGCCCCTCTGCACACTGCGCCAGATGGGATCTTGCCGTGCCACTCAGATTCCCATCACTGACCTCAACTCGCCATCCTAGACTTTTCGGAGTACGGAAACTGCCCACGTATGGGATTCTTATGGTTAGTGACTGGCGCCACAGCCACACACCGCCATCCCAGATCGAACAGGACAGGCTCGATTGCTGCGGCGGTTGTCCTCGTTCCTATCGACCTTCGACCTCACTTCAAAAATGTGTGACCGTCACGACCATTTCTCGCGGCTTTGGTCGCAACAGCATTTAACGGACAGCACCACCTAACCCAGTGAGGGGATGAACTGATTCAGTTGGCTCTGCTGTTGTTGGATGATCTGACGAAACGGTTCGGAATCGCTTCGTAACGTCACGACCGGCGAATGCCTTTCGTAACCTGCGGGCTTCCGCAGCGACACGAGAAGGTGTCAGGAGAGCGATGATGATGTGAAGGCGAAGATTAGTTGGACGTGAGAGCGGGTGGCGCAGGACTGCCTATTGCGAACTCCTTGCGATGGGAAAGAGATTCGCGACGGTCACTAACAATCGTCTAGCTCGTGAGGCCCCAGGTGCTCCAGAGTGCGACGGCAGCTACCGCCAACATCACCCAAGCCAATTCCCGATCTCCGACTTTCTTGATCATCCGTACCATGATTCAGCTCCTTTGTTTCCAGTTTCGCTATGAGCAATACCTGCTACTGTAGCAAGGCATATGCCATTGCGATTTCGCTGAATTTCACGTCTTTTTATGTATCAGGTGAGGCAAATCGAGCGAATTCGCACTCGTCGCACTGTGCGAATCACCGCGGAGTTCTATTTCTGAGCAAGAAATTGCGGAGCGAGCTCAATCAGCCGAGGTAAAAGGATGCTTTCAGCGTCTAATTCACAGGAGAAGGTGAGCGCCCCGTTCAAGAGGCCTTTTCTTTGGGCGGCCCAAGATTCTAGTGAGATAGACACACAGTATGACACCCAGGCTTTCCAAGATCAGAAGTTGCCATCGGGCCCGTTGCATCCAGGACTCGTACGTCATGGCCTCCAGCGGCAGTTCGCGCTGAATCCGCATCTCGAAATCCCCGATAGCCTTTTCGATAGTCAAGAATAACGCGCGGCCACTTCCCCCTCGCACGTACAAGCGAACCTGTTCCTGCTTGTCTGTCCCGACAACTGCCACCAGCCTCTTCTTGCTCTCGACGAACTCCTTCAGACGGGACAAAAGTACCTCCACCCCGGCTTGCAAACCGGGGGTGCTTGCAGTCAGATCAGTCAACTGCGCCATACCGGTTTGCAGCCGACTCTCGGCCACGTTGATGGGTTCGAGAAAAGACGTCTGTTCCGTGAGGAGATAGCCACGGAAGTTCGTTTCCACGTCCATCACCAGACGTTGTAGGCGCAAAACCTCCTCAAGAATTTTTGAGCGATGGAGTTGCCGCTCATGTTGCATGCGCCATTGATCGAACAGGAGCAGATGTCCGTAGAAGGACAGGGCCAACGCGGCCGTGACGACGACGAGAAATCCGGTGAACCGACCACGTATGTGCATTAACGCGCGCGATGCTTTCCAATCGACTCGACGGTCTGATGGCAGAGCGTCCTCACGCTCCTCGCCCTTCGACTGAACCTGATTCGTTGATACACAGGGACAATCTGGAGAGTCCTTCGTAAAGAAGCCGCAGCGTCCTCAGGAAGGCCGACCGCAACAGCGGTTCATTCACTCAGTCATATAAAGCATACTTTGGGCGACAGGATGCGCCTGCCGGTGATGGCTGAGAGGAGCGCCGAGCTCCTCCCAACCGTTCACTGCCTTGGTTACAGCCAGTTCACACGCTCAGCCGGCCGAATGTAGATCGGCTCTTCGACCTGAATACGCGCCACTTCCTTGCCCGACTTGTTGAAGCCCAACACGGTATCGTTGTACATGTCGAACCGCTTCCCGTGGATCTGGGTTTCGAACACTTTCGGACCCGGAATGACGTCGTACCGGAAG
>JAHFEW010000182.1 GCA_023248215.1 Nitrospira sp. | reverse complement strand
TCCTTCGACTCGTTGACCGGTGTCGCTGTGGCGATGACTTCTGCGCGACGCTCTACACGGCCCCCAAACCGAAAGGGGCATACGGGCCGAACCATGAAAGCCTCTCTCTGGACCCTTCATCTGGACAGCTGATCCTCGACCTCGTTGACAGGAAGATTGTTTGCATTGAAATACTCTTCCGAGAGGACCTCAGAAACAGAGTTCTGCAACTTTTCCCGCAGACCTTAGCAGGTAAGCGACTTCCTGAATCAGGCCGCGCTCAATGAGTCCCTCAGCCATTGTTCAAAAGCTCTGGAACTACTGCAACGTCATGCCTGCCTCACTAAGTTCGGCGCACGTAAACCTCCCTGCCTGCCGCGCTTTGCTTGGCCCGCCTGCATGGCTGCGGGCAGGCGCAGGCAGGCGCGACGACCTGTCTGCGTGGGACCTGCCCGCGCTACAGCAGGCAGGCGGCATGAGCTACGTCGAGCAGTTGACGTATTTGCTGTTCCTCAAGATGGCCGACGAAGGGGCAGCTGGGTCCGTCTCGTTCCAGTGCTAGAGGTTTTCTTCTGTGCGCAAGTGCGCTATCATGCGTCATTGTGAGGTGGGCCGTGGATGAGCAACTCCTTCTCAAACGCATTACGGTAAACCCGAAGATTTTCGGTGGGAAACCGATTATCCGAGGACGCCGACTCGCTGTCGAACATGTGCTTGGCATGTTGGCTGCGGGCGACACACCTGACACGATCCTTCATGGTTATCCGTGGCTGGAGCCTGCGGATATTCAAGCTTGCCTCGCCTATGCCCATCGGCTCGTCGGCCATGAGCGGATCGAGCCGCTGCCTCTCGAATCCGCCTCGTGAACCTTCTGCTCGATACCTGCATTTCGGATGAGAGCTTAGCCCTGGCCCATCAGGAGGGTCGCATTCTCTGAGTCCTTATGACATCTTCTGCCATCGTTCAAAAGCTCTGGAACTACTGCAACGTCCTCCGTGACGATGGGATGAGCTATGGCGACTATGTGGAGCAGTTGACGTATCTGCTGTTCCTCAAGATGGCCGACGAGCGCACGAAGCCGCCGTACAGTCACCAGAGTCCGGTCCCTGCGAAGTACAGTTGGCCCAGCCTGCTCAAGAAGGAAGGCGATGGCCTGTTCGATCATTACCGCCATACGCTTGGAGAACTCGGCAAGGAAAAGGGCCTGCTCGGGCTCATCTTCGGGAAGTCTCAAAATAAGTTTCAAACCCCCGTTCGGCTCGAACGGCTGATCAAGGATCTGATCGATAAAGAGAACTGGTCGGCTATGAGCGCCGATGTGAAAGGGGATGCCTACGAAGGGCTGCTTGAAAAGAACGCGCAAGACATCAAGTCAGGCGCCGGCCAATACTTCACATCCCGCGCCCTCATCAAGGCGATGGTGGATGCCATAGCACCTAGGCCGGGTGAGACCATCTGCGATCCGGCTTGTGGGACGGGTGGATTCATGTTCCTCGCCCACAACTATATCGTCGATCACAATCTCAATCTCACCAAGGCCGAGAAGAAGAAGCTGAAGGAAGGGACCTTCAAGGGGTGGGAAATCGTGCATGGTACCGCGCGAGTGTGCGCGATGAATCTCCTGCTCCACGGGATCGGTAGCGATGAGTCCATGCCCATCATCGTCGGCGACGCACTGCTGAGCCATCCGGGGGAGTCCTTCGACATCGTGCTCACCAATCCACCGTTTGGCAAGAAGAGCAGCATCACGGTGGTGGGCGCGGAAGGGGAAGTCTCCAAGGAACGGGAGACCTACGAGCGCGACGACTTCTGGGCCACGACCTCGAATAAGCAACTCAATTTCCTTCAGCATGTCAAATCCATCCTCAAGATCAACGGTCGCGCCGCCATCGTTGTGCCGGACAATGTCCTGTTCGAAGGCGGGGCGGGCGAAACTGTCCGGCGCAAGCTTTTGCACGAGTATGATGTGCACACGCTCCTGCGTCTGCCGACCGGCCTCTTCTATGCGCAGGGCGTAAAAGCGAATGTTCTCTTCTTCGACAAGAAGCCAGCGAGTGAGACCCCCTGGACGAAGAAGCTCTGGATCTACGACCTCCGCACCAACCAGCACTTCACGCTCAAGACCGATCCGCTCAAGCGCGAAGACCTCGACGAGTTCGTGACCTGCTACAACCCGGCAAGTCGCCACACCCGCAAAGCGACGTGGTCAGAGAAAAAACCCGATGGCCGCTGGCGCGCCTACGCCTATGACGAACTCATCGCCCGCGACAAAGCCAGCCTCGACATCTTCTGGCTCAAAGACGACTCCCTGGAAGACAGCGCCAATCTTCCCAACCCCGACATCATCGCCCAAGAAATCGTCGATGACCTCGAAGCGGCTTTGGAACAGTTCCGGCTGATTGCGAATGATTTAGGTAGTGAACTTCCAGAGAAGATGGTTTGAGTGGTCAGAGGCTTATGCGCCGCAAGGAGCGCTACGATACTGCCGATCTGGTCGAAAGCCAATTTGAGCCCGGCTCTCGTCGGCGGGTACTCAAAAACCTGCTCCATATCACGAGCAAGCGTGAAATGGACCGGATTGAAGGGCGCGAGCAGGTGCGTGCGCTTGAAGAGCTGGCAGGTTTCTATGACCGCGGTCATCGATTTACGGCCGCCGATGTCCGTCGCATCCACCAGCTCTGGCTTGGGCGCATTTATCCCTGGGCGGGGAAGTATCGCCAGGTGAATGTGAAGAAGAACTCCTTCTCGTTTGCTGCGGCGGCGCAGATCCCTAAACTGTTAGCTGAATTTGAGAAAGGTCCACTCGCGAAACATACGCCTTGCCATGGGACCTCTCTCGAAACCTGGCTGCGGCTCCGGCAGAAGTTCACGTGGAACTCGTGTTGATTCATCCTTTCAGAGAGGGCAATGGTCGAGTGGCACGAATACTTTCTGTGCATATGGGTCTGCAAGCCGGATTGCCGGCTTTGTACTTTGACAATTTATCAGGACGGAGGCAGCAACAGTACTTTGCTGCGGTTCAGGCTGGTCTAGACCGAAATTACGAACCGATGGCGAAGTTGTTTAACGCTGTGATCGAGAGGAATTTGCAGATTCACGGGGAGCAGTAAGGCGGCGAGCAGGTGTGGTTCCAGGAAGCAAGTCGGATGAGGTGAGCTTGACGCCTTCGATGCCTGTGGATGTGTAGACGGTCATCTGAAACATGGCCCAGCGTTTTGCCGGATCGACGAGGTAGGGATTGGTCTTGTTGAGCGACCGTTTCAGTATAACGTGAGTATAGCACGGTCTGTGTCCGGTATCTGCTCTGAGGTACATGCGCTCCTCACCTGCTCGCGCTGATCTATGAGGCGGGAGTCGGCAATTCTCACATGCTGCCCCGCTAGCTGCAGGGTCGCCAAGGGATCACAATAGAGTCAGATTTTCCCTTGACGCATTGGCCCATCCGCGATCTGCACCATCTTTTCCGCACGCGCCCTCCATGAGATCAGGTCGTGCTGTCGCTGGTCCTCTTGCCGCGCACGGTCCTCAGATATAGGTGTGGCACAGGGTGCTTAGGATCGGCGTCCTTGCGCGCATCCTCATTCCAGTCTCCTTTACGAAAAATCGCATTTGAATGCCCCGCCCGGAAGGGCGGGGATGAAAAATGCGTGCTGCCGGAGGCAGCAGCGATCCGGTAGAGTAGTGGCATGGCCATCAGACGAGCCAGCCA
>JAHFEW010000105.1 GCA_023248215.1 Nitrospira sp. | reverse complement strand
GCAAGCAAGCGAGCTCCATCTGCGGTAACTATTGACATCGGCTTCGTTCAAGGGCGAAGACTTACTTTTGACAAAGTTAGTCAGGATGGCTCCGGGAAGTGCGATATTGAATTCACGAAGAATCCGAACGATCGAGCTTATGGAGTGCTCTTCAAAATATCTTCGACGGAAAAGCCAAACCTTGATGAGGTCGAGGGACTTGGAAAGGGTTATGAAGAACAAAAAATTTGTGTCATCACTAAAAATGGCGAGTCTGTCGCCGTAACCTACGTCGCCACTACGAAAGAACCCGCTCTAAGGCCATATCATTGGTACAAGGCACTCGTCGTAGCTGGCGCAAAAGAGCATGGTTTGCCGAACGATTATGTTGAATGGTTACGGACATTTGAATCACAAGCCGATCCAAACACAAAACGCCGTGCAGAAAATGAAGCGTTGCTATTTGGTAGCTAACAAATAGCTCAGCACGGGCGTGCAAAAGCGGCGCTTCGTGTCGTCCGAACGGCCTGCGGTTGTAGCACATGGTTCGAGAGCGACGATCGTTCCGAACCAGCGGCGACGCTAGACCGCCGCTGCACAACCTCTGGTTGCTCCGCGCCTGCCGGTGAGCTGCGAGGCTGTTATGCCGACGGAAAACATGTTAGGAACGGAGAGGACCTTCAAGCTTCCGGCCCAGGCATTCGATCGCGATCTCGTATTCGATTTCTTCTGGAAGTTCTCCGAATTCGAGTGCGCACTCAAACGCGAAGGCTTTCTCAAGGCCGGTCCAAAGAAGCGTGCAGAACCGGACTGGGATCACTTCGGCCTTGAATTTCAAAGGCAGTTCGGGAAAATCTCGATTCCAGGATTCCAAGAAGCGGTAGACAAGCTCAAGCAGCTTTCTCCGAGGCGCCAGGTTGTGTGCAATGGTGCTCTTGGCTGGGAGTCCGTCGTGCGGCAGCCTAGTAAGTCTGACGCGGTCTATATCCTCGACCTTCTGCGGATCTCAAGGAACAACCTGTTCCATGGGGGCAAGTACCCGGATGGTCCGATCGAAGAGGTCGCACGCGACTGCGACATCCTCCGCGCAGCACTCGTGATCCTGGAGGGGTGTTACGAAATTCATCCTGGCGTGAAGAGCCGTAGGGATGAGGCGAGAAAACAACTGATTGCAGCGGACTGAGCTTGGCGCCTCCGCTGAGCCGACCGTTCTATGGATCTGATCAACCGATGGCCGAGCAGCTAGTGGGCGCCAGGAGTTTCAGCTCCAATCACGAGGCAGGGTTCGATACGATTTATCCCGGTTGTGCGAGACCCATCGACCAAAGGTCGATGGTATGAGGGGCAGTTGGAATAAGCACCTTCCGTGCTACGCGCGTGTGAGTTACTTGCAGGTTTTTCCGTCGAAGTGCAGGCAGGTCGACTCTCCCGATTTGATCTTCCAGCTTTTCAGCAGCGGCGGCTGCCCTTCGCGCGTCTCCACGATGATGTCCACCAGTCCAGACAGCGGTAGTTTCTCCAGATGAGGACGGGCTGCCTCAGGCACCTCCACCCAAAAAACAGCCCCGAGGGTAGAAATCAGAATGCGGCTGTTTTCGACATCCACATTGATGATCGGACTGTAATAGCTCTGCTCGGCTGCGGCCGCCTCTTCTGGCCTTGTGACATCGCCTAGGAACAGCATGAGTGCGAAAATCAATAGGATGAATCGCATCGAACGCTCCCTTCTAGGATAGGGTCAGGGCGCAATTATGGCATCGTTGTCGATCGATTGGTAGAGGGATCGTGACGAACCGTTGGCCGGCGAAGCAGTTAGACGATATGGATATCGGCGGGACGCACGTGGCCGCCGGTAATCCAATAGGTGCGAATGTCCGCTGCAGGGGAGTGCATCAGCGAGACCAGCAGATAGGCGGGGACGGGCAGGTTGATTCGTTCCCAGATTTCTTCGTAGTCGGTGGCGATTTTGATGTCGGTGTGCGAGGGCCTGGCGGGGTCTTTCGGATGGGAATGGTAGACCACCTGGAGGTCCAGGCCGTTCTTGCGGATGTCTTTCTTGGCAGTTGAAAAATCCTGCATATCCATCACGAAGGCGATTTCCGCACGTTCCTCCGGCGAGAGCCGTTCGAGATGGGCGACTTTGTCGTCATCGAAGGTCGAAAGTTTTTCCGCACCCTCGACGGCCACGATGTTCGTGATGCGATAGAGGTGTGTCACCGTCTTGTTCGTGCCGGCGAGCAGACCGCAGCACTCGAAGGGAGCGAGCTCACGGGCGTGGGCGACGATTTGATCCAGGATCTGCTGCGGGATCGAGAGATCGGTCATGTCAGATGGTGCAGGCGACGCTGTAATCCCCGCCTAGGTCCTTAATGGTCGGTGTGGCACTGCACAGGGGGCAACGCGGGTCTTTCGGGCGGGACACCTTGCGAAACTTCATTTCCAACGCATCGTAAATCACGAGCTTGTCTGCCAGCGTCTCGCCGATGCCGAGGATTTCCTTGATTGCCTCCGAGGCTTGCAGGACCCCCATGGTTCCCGCCAAGACACCCAGGACACCGGCCTCCTGACAGTTTGGGACTAACCCGGCCGGCGGTGGCTCCGGATAGAGGCATCGATAGCAGGGATGTCCGGCATGTGGCTTGATGGTTGTGAGTTGTCCTTCGAAACGGAACATGCTGGCAGAGATGAGCGTTTTCTTGGCGAAAAAACAGGCGTCGTTGACCAAAAATCTGGTCGTGAAATTGTCGGATCCGTCCAACACGATGTCGTAGTCGGCGAGGAGTCCCAGAATGTTCTCGGTGTCGACGTTCAGTTGATAGGTCTTGATCGTGATATCGGGGTTGATGGCCGACAGCATCTTCCGACCGGATTCTACCTTGGGGAGCCCGACGGTCGCGGTGGTGTGGAGAATCTGACGCTGGAGATTCGACAAGTCCACGACATCGCCGTCCACCAGTCCGATGGTGCCGATGCCGGCCGCAGCCAGATACAGGGCTGCGGGAGACCCGAGGCCGCCGGCCCCGATCAGCAGGACTTTGGCTTTGGACAGTTTGACCTGTCCCTTGCCGCCGACTTCGTTGAGAATGATGTGCCGGCTATAACGCTGAATCTGTTGTTCGGTAAATTCCATTCGACTCGTCTCTCGTCGTTCGTGAAACGTGAAGCGTCAGGTCTGGCACGATATACGCTTCACGAGGTGCGCTTCACCCAGTGCTATTCGACCACGTTCAATTCAATGGGATCGACAACACAGCCCTTGGTCCTGATTCCGTCGATGGCGCGTTCGATTTCCTCTGTCTCACCGGTCAGTTCGAGATCCATCCAACCGGTCGTCTCACGCACGTCGGCGCGGCGCACGTTCGTCACCACCTTGAACTCATGTCCGATCTGATAAATGATCGGTTCCTTGATCTTGTTCTCGGGAAAGCGAATATGAAATCGTAGGCTGGTCATGGCTATCCTCCGGCGATCGCGGGAACGATGGACACTTCATCGCCGTCTTTCAGCGAGGTCTCTTTTCCGTTCAGGAACCGGATATCCTCTTCGTTGACGTAGATGTTGACGAAACGCCGCAGGTCACCCTTGTCATCGCAGAGACGGTTCTTTAGGCCGGGATAGGCGGCGTCGAGGGATCCGATCATATCCATAATATTAGCTGCCGCGGATTCAACTTCGCCCTGGCCCTTCGTGAGCGGCCGCAGGGGAGTCGGAATACGAACCTTAATCATGAGTCACCACCACTGTTCTTTCCCATTTTGAATGTTTTTTGGAAGTTGACCAGGCTGGGTTGGATACGGAACGGACGCCCCACGGCATCCACGACCGCTTCCTGTGTCTTGAGTCCGTTGCCGGTGATATAGGCGACGGTGACGTCGCTTTTCTTGATAAGCCCTTGTTTCACGAGTTTGCAGAGCACGCCGATGGTCACACCGCCGGCCGTTTCTGCAAAAATGCCTTCGGTCTGGGCCAAGAGCTTGATCCCCTCGACCACTTCCTCGTCTGTTACCGCATCCATCGCGCCCTTACTTTCCCCGGTGGCCTTCAAGGCATAGTACCCATCCGCGGGGTTGCCGATCGCAAGGGACTTGGCGATGGTCTTCGGCTTGACCGGCTTGAAGAAATCCCGGCCGGCCTTGAAGGCGGTGGCAATGGGGGAACAGCCTTCGGCCTGCGCACCGTTGATCTTGGTGCGGACCTGATCGACCAATCCCAGCGCATGCATTTCGTTCAGTCCCTTCCAAATCTTCGTCAGCAAGGAGCCCGACGCCATGGGAATCACGACTTGATCCGGTGTGCGCCAGCCGAGTTGTTCGACCGTCTCAAATGCCAGGGTCTTCGAGCCTTCGGCATAGTAGGGTCGAATGTTGATGTTCACGAAGGCCCACCCATGTTCGCCGGCGATTTCGCTGCAGAGCCGGTTCACATCGTCGTAGTTGCCCTCGACCTCCACCACATTCGGCTTATAGATCAGATTGCCGAGGACCTTCGCCGCTTCAAGGTCGGCTGGAATAAAGACATAACATTTCATGCCAGCGGCCGCCGCATGCGCAGCGACGGAATTGGCGAGGTTGCCGGTTGAGGCGCAGGCCACCGTTTCAAATCCGAGTTCGCGCGCGCGCGTCAGGGCCACCGAGACGACGCGATCCTTGAATGAGAGCGTCGGGTGGTTGACCGTATCGTTCTTGATATAGAGCTCATCCAGGCCGAGATAGGCGGCGAGGTTCTTTGCCCGCACCAGCGGCGTCAGCCCGGCATGGGGTCCGATAATCGCGGTGCTCTCCACCGGCAGCAGGTCGATGTAGCGCCACATGCTGTGCGGACCCTGTTCGATCTTCTTCCGAGAGATCGTGCCTTTGATCTCTTCGTAGTTGTATTTCACTTCGAGTGGGCCGAAGCACATCTCACAGACGTGGATGGCTTTGGGAGGGTACTCTTTCCCACATTCGCGGCACACGAGCGCTTTCATTTTCGCCATGGAGACACCTTCGCTACAAGTTACGTTGACCCGGGAGCGCACAAGTCGGCCCGACGTCGCCGTCTTCAATCAGCTCTGTGATCGTGGGCCGTTCGCCGCAGAGCGGACAATCGGGATTCCGCTTGATGCGGATTTCTCTGAACTGGGTACGCCGCGCATCGAAGTCCAGCAAGCGATTGGTCAGCGGGCGTCCAATACCAAGGATCAGCTTGAGCGCTTCGGTGGCCTGGATCGTCCCGATGATGCCTGCCAGCACGCCGATCACACCTGCTTCCTGGCACGAGGCCACGAGGCCCTCCGGCGGCGGTTTCTTGAAGACGCAGCGATAACAGGCGGACTTCTTTGGGAGAATGGTGGTGACTCGGCCGTCGAATCGGAGGATCCCTCCATGCACCAACGGTTTGCCGGCAAAGAAGCAGGCATCGTTGATGAGAAATTTCGTCGGAAAGTTATCGACGCCGTCGAGGACCACATCGTAGTCGCCGACAATCTTGAGGGCATTGCCTGCCGTGAGTCGCTCTTCGTACATCACCACGTTGACGTCAGGATTGAGCGCCTGAATCTTTTCTTTTCCCGACAAGACCTTGGAACGTCCCACATCCGAGGTGTGGTGGATGACCTGGCGCTGCAGGTTGCTCAGATCCACGACATCGCTATCGATGAGCCCGATGGTGCCGATCCCGGCGGCCGCCAGATACAGCGCGGCCGGCGAACCAAGCCCTCCGGCACCGACGACGAGGACCTTCGCCTGAAGGATCTTCTTCTGGCCCTTCCCCCCGACTTCGGGGAGGAGGATGTGTCGGCTGTAGCGATTGATTTGTGTTTCAGTAAATTCCATATCCGACGGAGGCTGAAAACCGCCACCAGCAGCGTTCTCGCATCGTTCACGCCCTCAACGTACCGCAAGGGTACGCCTCGGGCCTTCACTCGCTGCGGCCTTGCTGGCTGACGCTTTTGAGCCTCCTCTCCTTAAATAGTGACCTATAGCGCCATCAGATGTTGAAATACTTCTCTATGCTGATGTAGCGCTCGCCTGTGTCGCAGAGAATCGTGACGACGTTTTTTCCGGGACCCAATTCTTCTGCGACCTTTTGCGAGGCGAACACGTTGGCCCCTGCGGAGATGCCGACCAGGAGCCCTTCTTTCTTCGCGAGCAGTTTCGCGGTCTGATAGGCTTCATCATCAGTCACGGTGATGACGCGATCAAGCAACGTCCGGTTCAATACCTTGGGGATGAAACCAGCGCCGATCCCTTGAATCTTATGGGGCCCGGGGTCTCCGCCGGACAGCACCGGTGATCCCGCCGGTTCAACCGCGATGATCTTGGCAGCCGGATTGCGTTCCCTAATCACCTCGCCGCAACCCGTGATGGTGCCGCCGGTGCCGACGGCTGCGACGAATGCATCCACTCTTCCATCGAGAGCCTCCACAATTTCCGGTCCGGTCGTTTTCCGGTGGATGGCCGGATTCGCCGGGTTGGAGAATTGGTCGGGCATATAATAGGACGGATTCTGCGCGACAATGCTCTCGGCTTCCTTGATCGAGCCCTTCATCCCTTCCCAGGCTGCCGTCAGCACGAGCTGCGCGCCGTAGGACGACAGGAGGCTGGCCCGTTCCATACTCATGCTTTCGGGCATCACGAGAATGAGTTTGTACCCGCGCACCGCCGCTACCAACGCGAGGCCGATGCCGGTATTGCCGCTGGTCGGTTCGACGATCGTTCCTCCCGGCTTCAGTTTTCCCTGCCGCTCGGCTTCATTGATCATGTTCAAGCAGATGCGGTCCTTGACGCTGCCGCCCGGATTGAACGATTCCACCTTGGCGTAAATTGTAGCGGAGCCCGGTTTGCTCAGGCGGTTGAGCCGGACCAAGGGGGTGCGACCAATCAACTCCGTGATGTCTGCGTGGGCCCTCAGGGTCACCGGCCACCGCCCATGTAAAAGAGAAATTCCACGTGATCGCCCTCTTTCAGCTGCGTCGTCTCGAGATGCGTCCGTTCAAGCATGGTGTCATTGACCTCGACCGCCACCATTTGGGGTTCGATACTCTTGGCTTTCAAGAGATCCAGCACGCTGCCCCCCGCGATGTTCTCAGACTTGCCATTGATCATGACCTGCATATCCGCTCCTGAGTAGGTAAGAGTCTGACAGGATCCTGAAAACGTCCGCCAGCGGCGTTCTCGCATCGTGCAGAGTACGATGCGCCTTAAGACACTGCCGGCTCACCATCTCGCCGGCGTCCACGAACGTGGCGCTCATTATTCTTCGCGCCGTGGACCTCGCTGTGGCCTTGCTGGACGGCCATTTTGAGCATCCTGTGAAAAGGTATTCTTGTTGCGCCTTACGTGCGGACCCTCAATATTTTTATGGGCCTAAAGCGTTTTCCTGCAAACTGCTAAAGAATTTCAACACGTTAGCAAACGGGTTCTTGATTTGTCAAGGCAACCGGCCATGGTGAGTCGATGCGAATGGTGCTTCAACAGAGGCGGGCGCAACTGATTGCCGCTTTCTTGACTTTCACCATGCCTAGCTTACAGTATGCGCCGGTCCGGAGGGTAGGGAATGTGGAAGAAAAATTTCTTGTTTCGCGCGCATGAGGCGGCTCCGCTGAAGGAGTCAGAAAACGAACTGTTTCATGACACGGAACCGGCATTAGACAGCGCCGGGCTCCAGATGGAGAAATTCCTGTCGGTCTGGGTGCAGGGTGAAGGCGAAGACGACAGCCCCACGATGTATACGAACTTGTATGTGCGAACTGCCACCCTTGACTTCCGAACGCGTGCCGGCTTTCTCCAGCCCTTGCAAGGCCGTACGCACCAGATCAAACAGATGCTGACGCCGGAGCAAAAGGGATTTTTGCGCGACTGGTTGTCGAAAACCTCGCCCCAAGCCTGGGAGGAGTCTGACGACCATTTTCGAACCTTGTTCGACCTCGAGTGATCCGCTTTGGCAGGATGCTGAAAACGTCCGCCAGCGGCGTGCTCGCGTCATTCAGATCCTCAACGTACCGTAAGGGTACGCCTCGGATCTTCATTCGCTGCGGCCTTGCTGGACGAACTTTTTGAGCATCCTGCGGGAATATGTATCCGTGGTCCCAGATGTGTGACTCATCGATTTTTCCGGAAGGAAACATCATACTTCCGCACCCTCCTGGCCTCCGCACGGCTCGTCAGATCTCTCTACAATTGATCGCCTGGACAGTTGCTGGCCTCTTGTGCCTGATGCAGACTCCGGTCTGTGCATCCGCCACGATTGATGTGTACTATGCCCCCGAGGACCAGCCCATCGATCATGTGGTCGGCCTCTATGCCCATGCGCGCCGGTACATCTATGTGTCTGTCTATGCGTTGACAGCGCCATCGGTGGTGAAGGCGCTGGTGGAGGCCAAACGCCGTGGCCTGGACATCCGTGTCATCACCGATCGCGAACGACTCACCGATCCGAAGCAGCATAGCGCCGTCAGCACATTGCGACTCGCCGGCGTGCCGATCAAGATCAACCGGCATGATGGGTTGATGCACTTGAAGCAAGTGGTCATCGACGACGTGATCAATGCGTCCGGCTCCGCGAACCACACCACCAGCGGTAATCGCTACAATGACGAACGGCTTGATGTCATCACCGATGCGCGCCTGACGGTGAAGGCGCGCGAAAAGTTTTTGGCCATGTGGAACGACCGGACGCGATTTGAGGTTTGGACGGAATAGGACCAGCTGTGTATGGGCAAGTCAATGATTGAAACGGATGTGGCGATTGTCGGCGCGGGCGGCGGCGGCGCCGTGTTGGCCTTGATGCTTGCCCAGCAGGGCGTGCGCTCGTTGGTGCTGGAACGGGCGGCAGGTCCGCCGCAGGGATTGCGAGGGGAGATTCTACAGCCGAACGGCCAGCGGGTGTTGGATCGACTTGGGCTCTTGGATAAACTTCCTGCAGAGGCCACCCGAACGATCCGGCGATTCAACTTCTGCCGGGCGGGCGGCGAACGGCTCTGCACAGTCGACTATGGCGACCTGCCGGCTCCGTACAATCGCGCCGTCGTGACGTTGCCGAATGTGGCGCACCATTCCATTCTCGATGCATTGGAGAAGCAGAATCCCGGCGGGCTCTGGTACGACGCAACCTTCACCGGGCTCCGGCTCGATGGCGCTCGGGTGATCGGTCTGCAGGCGGAGCGTCACGGTGAGCCGGTCGAGGTCTCCGCACGATTGGTCGTCGGGGCAGACGGGGCCTTCTCCAAAGTCCGGGATTGTCTCGGCATTACCACGCAGATGCATCGCTATTCGGAAGGTTACCTCATCGCCATTCTGGATGCGCCTCACGTCAAGCTGGTGGAAGCCCGCTACCTGGTGGGCAGGCATCAGATCTTGGGATTGTTTCCCGCCGCCGGGGACAAGATTTATGTGTTCTATATGATTGAGGCCGGATCGTATGAGGCCGTCAAGGCTCGTGGGCTCGACGCGTTGCGCCAGACCTGGGTTCGTATCGATCCCGGCATGGAAGCCATTGTGCAAGGTCTCGTCGATTGGGGGCAGACCGCCTACATGCCGACGGGGCGTGTCAAAACCGATCGATGGGTGGCGGACGGCGCATTGCTCATCGGGGATGCCGCCCACGCCATGAATCCCCATGCCTCCCAAGGACGCATGCAGGCCATGGTGGATGCGGTCGTAGTGGCCGATCTCATTCCTGCCTGGATGAAGAAGAACGATCTTTCCGCCGGGGCGCTCCGCGCCTATGAACTGGCTCGTCGTCCCCAGGTGACCATGTTGCAACGGCTGGCAGATGAACAGGTCAGATTCTGGAATACCGGCAACCCGCTGTTGGCCTATCTGCGGGATCGCGTCTTCCGTACCCTCGATCATAATGCGCGTCTGCGCTACCGCGTGCTCTCGACCACGGCGGGCTTGCGGAGCAAGCCGCCGTTTTCGTTGTTGGATCGGGTCATGGCTGCCGGGTTGTTACCCGATCCCCGCGCACATCTAACAGGATGCTGAAAAAGTCCGCCAGCGGCGTTCTCGCCTCGTTCAGATCCTCAACGTACCCCCATGGGAAAGAGCCTGTCGCGGCAGGCGGGGGCGGGCGGGTAAGAACGTGACGCCTCGGCTCTTCACTTGGCTGCGGCCTTGCTGGACGGCCTTTTTGAGCATCCTGCGGGGATGTTTTTCCATTGTGCTCTATGTGTGGCTATTGAATTTCTAGTGCGTCAACAAAGTTTTTCCGCAGCCTACTAAGATCGGCAGAAGGAGTGAACAGGATGAGTTCCGTGCAACTGCGAGAGAGGTACTTGTGACACAACCCACCGCACTCGATATTCCATCGGAGGTCCAACAGCTCCTGCAGCGGTATGTCAAAGAGACCACGACGTTGCTTGGCGCGCAGTTGGAAGGCATCTTGCTCTATGGGAGTGCCGTACGCGGAGAGTTCCTGCCCGGCCGGTCCAACCTGAATCTTCTGCTCATGGTCTCGGGGTATGAGCGTGATGGACTGAAGCGTTATGCCAAGGCGCATCGACGATGGAGCCGCGAACAATTCGTCGTCCCGCTCGTGCTGACGGAAGCCGAGCTGACGAGACCCGGCACCGTCTTTCCACTCGAATACCTCGAAATTCAAGAACAGCATCGGGTGCTCTGGGGGCGAGACCCCTTCATCGGCCTGCACATCGACCGGACTCATTTGGCCTATCAAGTTCGACAGGGACTTCTGGGAAATCTGGTGCGGCTGCGGCAACGGTTCATCGAAGGTGGCGGCACGGAAGAAGCGATCGCCATGTTGTTGCCGTTGTCTTTGACGGCCCTGTTGCCCTGCTTGCGAGGCCTGCAGCGGCTGGCAGGCCAGCCGCCGCTGTTTCAGTCGGAGGCGCTCCTGGCGGGGATTCAGACCATGACGGGAATCGATCTCGCTGGGCTGACCGATGTGCTCCATTTGAAGCGCGGGATCATTACGCCCGGTCCGGTTGAGGTGCCTCGGTTGTTTGATCGGTATGCCGTAACCCTCGACGCGTTGATCGCGCTGGTCGGCCCAGACGGGACAGTGGCCGCACGATGAGGATTCGACCAGCCATGAAAATGTATGTCGCCGCGGGCCTGTGGTGCGCGCTTTTGTTGGTGGTGTCTCCGGCTGGTCACGCACGTGAGCCTGTGCCGGCTTATGATCCGCAGGGGTATGTCAGTGACCATGCCGGGGTGATCGATGCGGAATGGCGCGAGCGGATAAGGTCGGTGTGTCAGGATCTCGAGCGGAAGACAGGCGTGGAGATGGTGGTGGTGACCGTGCCCTCTCTGAAGTCCTACGGTTCGGCCAACGATTATGCGACCGGCCTCTACCAGAAATGGGGTATCGGCTCAGCCCAGGATGAACATGGGGTGCTGGTGTTGTTGTCCGTGCAGGAGCGCCAGGCGGCCGTGACCATGGGACGCCGGATGCTGCCTGTGATGGGCGGACAGGTGGTCGGGCAAGTCGGCCACGACTATCTCGATCCGGCCATTAAGAACGGCCATTTCGGCGAAGGCCTCTATCGCACCGTCGTGGGACTGGCCTCGGTGTCACAGGAGATCCGGGTCGGCTCTATTAAGAAGACGCACTTTCGCGGACTCGGGTTCTGGATCACGGTCACGACCGCCAGCGGGGCGCTCTGGTTCCTCTGGTGGCTCAGCCGTCCGGATCTGCGCCATCCCTATGCGCGCCTGCGGCGCGGAGAATATTGGGGAAGCGGCCAAGGCGGGTTCGGCGGGAACTTCGGCGGGATAGGTGGAGGGACGAGCGGGGAGGGGTGGAAG
>JAHFEW010000010.1 GCA_023248215.1 Nitrospira sp. | reverse complement strand
ATGGTGGGCGATACTGGTATCGAACCAGTGGCCTCTTCCGTGTGAAGGAAGCGCTCTCCCCCTGAGCTAATCGCCCACGTCGAGGAAGTCTAACATGGTCTGGCGAAACGGAGCAACAAACCCATAGAGTTTCTTCAGCCCTGTGCGACGGTCGATCTTCCCTGGGCGAGTGTGACATCAGGATGTTTGCGTCGAATAAGCCAGCCGTTTCTTGACATCGAGAAAAGACGATTCTTACAATGGGCCTCCTTCCATCTTCTCAAAGGTTTCCCATTCATGCGTGAAGACATCGTGATCATTGGGGGTGGTCTGGCTGGCTCAGAAGCGGCCTGGCAAGCAGCCAATCGTGGGGCCAAGGTGACTCTCTACGAAATGCGTCCGAAGGAGATGACCAAGGCGCATAAGACGGGTGATCTGGCAGAACTCGTGTGCTCGAATTCTCTCGGGTCGGTCGATCCGCTCAATGCGCCCGGCATTCTGAAGGCCGAGATGCGTCGCTTGAACTCACTCGTCATTCGTGCGGCGGAGGAGGCACGGGTGCCGGCCGGCTCGGCGTTGGCCGTGGATCGCGAGCAGTTCGCGCGTGCCATCACCCAAGCGTTGGAAGGACATCCGAATATTCGGATCACTCGCGAAGAGGTGACGGAGGTGCCTGCTGATGCCGTCAGCATTATTGCGACGGGTCCGTTGACGTCGGAGAAGTTGTCAAAAGCCATCAGTGAGTTGACCCACGAGCATCACCTGTATTTCTTTGATGCGATTTCGCCCATCATCGATGCGGATTCCATCAACATGGAGGTGGTGTATCGTGCTTCGCGTTATGGCAAAGGGGGCGACGACTATCTCAACTGCCCAATGGACGAAGCGGCCTACAATGCGTTGTACGAGGCGATGATGGCGGCGGAGAAGGTCCAGCCGAAAGAATTTGAGAAAGTCGCATATTTCGAAAGTTGTATTCCGATCGAGGTGATGGCCGAGCGGGGTCGCCAGACCATGCAGTTTGGACCGCTGAAGCCCGTCGGACTGGAACATCCGAAGACCGGTCTGCGCCCCTATGCCGTGGTTCAGCTTCGCATGGAGAATGTGCACGGGACCTGCTACAACATGGTCGGATTCCAGACCAAGCTCACCTATCCGGAGCAGCGTCGGGTTTTTCGTCTGATCCCGGGGCTGGAACAGGCCGAATTTCTGCGACTCGGCAGTCTGCATCGCAACACCTTCATCAACTCGCCGCAACTTCTGCGAGACACCCTTCAACTCAAGTCTCGTGGAACCGTATTCTTTGCCGGACAATTGGTCGGTGTCGAAGGATATACCGAGTCCGCCGCGATGGGGGGACTCGCGGGGATCAACGCCGCGCGAGGCCTGGCTGGTCAAGCTCTGGTCACCCCACCGCCGAACAGTGCTCATGGTTGTCTGATGGCGCATATTACCAAGAGCGACCCTGCACACTTTCAGCCGATGAATACGAATTTCGGGCTATTCCCACCCGTCTCCGTCAAGACGCGCGACAAGGACCAGAAGCGGCGTCTCATCCAGCAACGAGCCGTTGAGGATTTTGACGCATGGATCGCGCAATCCGGGCTTTCCTAGACGTCCTGGCCGTCCAGCAGGGCGCATCCCCCCAAACCATTCGTGCCTATGCGTCCGACTTGGCTCAGTTCCAAGCCTTCGCACAGGATGCCCGAAAGCGCCGCGGGCCGCTGATTCCCGAATCGATAGAGCCGGCGTTGATTCGCGAGTTTCTCGCCGCGCGTGATCGCAAGGGAGAAAAGAAATCCTCGTTGGCCAGAAAACTGGCCTGCCTGCGCAGTTTCTTCCGGTACCTGGTTCGTGTCGGCCGGCTGGAGGCAAACCCGGCAGAGGATGTGCGGGCACCGAAACTTCCCAAACACCTCCCCCGGGTTCTCACGAAGGACGATGCTGGAGCGTTGATGGAGTTTCCAGGCGGTCAGGAGCGGGACTCCTTGCGCAATCGCGCGATATTGGAAACCCTGTATTCGACGGGGGCGCGTGTCAGTGAATTGGTCGGCATGAATTGCGACGATATCAGCCGAAGTGAAGGGGTGGTCCGAGTACGCGGCAAGGGACAAAAAGAACGGATAATTCCTCTGGGCAGCATCGCCCTTGACGCCATCGCCGCATACCATGCGCAGGCACCGAATGTGAGGGAACCGTCCTCTCGACGATCGTCGGACACAGCGGCCGTCTTCCGCAACAGCCGTGGGGGTCGGTTGACCACCAGGACCATCGCGCGCATCGTCGCCAAATATTCGCGCCGGCTGACCGGTGGGACAATTCACCCTCATACCTTGCGGCATTCGTTCGCCACGCATCTACTGGATGAAGGGGCCGATTTGCGCGCCATTCAGGAAATGTTGGGGCATGTCTCGCTCAGTACAACGCAAAAGTACACGCATCTGGCGACGGACCAATTGCTCTCGTTGTACGATCGCACGCACCCTCGCGCAGTGAGTACGACAGAGACCAATGAGGTCATAAAGCAGAAGGGCTCGAGATGATTATTCGATCCACGACTGTGCTCTGTGTCAGGCGAGGCAGCCAGGTAACGATGGGCTGCGACGGACAGGTCACGGTCGGTACCACCGTGATGAAACACAACGCCAAGAAAATGCGGCGCATGCATGGAGATGCGGTCTTGGCAGGGTTTGCCGGGGCCACGGCCGACGCCTTCACGTTGTTTGAGAAGTTTGAGGGCAAATTGGCGGAGTACCGCGGCAATCTCACCAGGGCCGCCGTGGAACTGGCGAAAGACTGGCGGACCGATCGTGTGTTGAGGCGACTGGAGGCGTTGCTGGCGGTCACCGATCTCGATCACTCGTTCATCATTTCCGGAACCGGAGATGTGGTCGAGCCGGAGGACGGCATTCTGGCGATCGGATCGGGAGGCCCCTATGCGCTGGCCGCCGCTCGCGCCTTGCTGGCGCATTCCGAACTGGCCGCCGAACAGGTCGTCCAGGAATCTCTGATGATTGCCGGCGGGATCGACATTTATACCAACCAACAGATTGTGATCGAATCGCTCTCGCGTTAGGATCAGCCTGCCATGACGACCGAACCCACGCCCCGCCCGCTCAATGTGAATAGTCTGACGCCCCGGCAGATCGTCGAAGCGCTGGATCGATATGTGATCGGCCAGCAGGATGCCAAGCGCATGGTGGCGATTGCGCTCCGGAACCGCTGGCGCCGGCAACAGTTGCCTCCGGAGCTGCGCGATGAGGTCATGCCGAAGAACATCATCATGATCGGGCCGACCGGCGTGGGGAAAACCGAAATCGCCAGACGATTGGCGAAACTGGCCGAAGCTCCATTCATCAAGGTGGAGGCCTCGAAATTCACGGAAGTCGGTTATGTCGGTCGTGATGTCGAGTCGATCATTCGCGATCTCACCGAACTGGCGATCAATCTGGTGAAGACCAAACATCTGGAGGACGTTCAGGAAAAGGCCTCGCGGCTCGGGGAAGAGCGGATTCTCGATCTGTTGTTACCTGGCGCCTCTCCGCGTCCCACTCCACCCGGATTCGATCACTCTGGCCAGCGTTTGGAAAATTCTGAGGCGGCGGAATCACCTGATGCCACGCGATCGAAACTCCGGCTGCAACTGCGTGAAGGCAAGCTGGATCAGCGCTCCGTGGAAGTGGAAGTGAAGGAACGGGCGTTGCCTCTGGGAGTTATTTCCAATGCGGGTGGCATGGAGGATCTGGAAGGGAACTTGCGCGACATGCTGGGTGGCATGTTTCAAGGCAAGAAAAAGAAACGATTGATGAAAGTGCCTGATGCGCTGAAGCACCTCACCCAGGAAGAGGCGCAAAAGCTTATCGACATGGATGAGGTGGTTCGGGAGGCCATTGCGAAAGTCGAGCAGACCGGCATCGTCTTTTTGGATGAGATCGATAAAATCGCCGGTCGCGAGCGCACGATGGGGCCGGATGTGTCTCGTGAAGGGGTGCAGCGAGATCTGCTGCCGATTGTGGAAGGGTCCACCGTCAGTACCAAACATGGCGCTGTCCAGACGGACCATATTCTATTCATCGCCGCCGGCGCGTTTCATGTCGCCAAACCGTCGGATTTGATCCCTGAACTGCAGGGCCGTTTTCCCATCCGTGTCGAGCTGGCGCCCCTCACCAAAGAGGACTTCGTACGAATTTTGACCGAACCGCGGGGTGCGCTGGTCCGCCAGTATCACGCGTTGCTGGCGACAGAAGGCCTCACGGTTGAGTTTACGGATGACGGACTTGCGGAGATTGCGGCGACGGCGGTGCAGGTCAACGAGCGCACAGAAAACATCGGCGCACGTCGGTTATTTACGATCATGGAACGGTTGCTCGAACAGGTGTCGTTCGAGGGATCTGAGATGCAACCGAAGACCATCGTCGTGGATGCCGGCTATGTGCGGGAGCGCTTGCAGAACATTGTGAAGGATCAAGACCTGAGCCGGTATATTCTGTAGGCGGCAGGCAGACGGGAGCGAGGAACGAAGCATGCACAGACTGATCAAGAAAGCCGACGTCCTGATTGAGGCGTTGCCCTACATACGCACCTTTAAGGGCAAGACCGTCGTGATCAAGTACGGGGGGCACGCGATGACGGATGCCTCGCTCAAGGAGCGTTTTGCGCAAAACGTCGTCTTGTTGAAATACGTCGGGTTGAATCCGGTCATCGTACACGGCGGCGGTCCTCAAATCGATCAGATGCTGGACCGGCTCGGCATGGAAGCGAAGTTTCGCCACGGGGTGCGCGTCACTGATGCCGCCACGATGGAAATTGTCGAAATGGTGCTGGCCGGCCGGATCAACATGGAAATCGTCGATCTTCTAAATCGGCACGGCGGGCAAGCGGTCGGGCTCAGCGGCAAAGACGGCGGGTTGATGTTGACCAAGCCGTTGACGGCGAAGGCCTGGGCGGAGAGCATCGAGAAGGATCTCGATGCCGGCGAGTCAGACGCTGATTTTGGGTTTGTCGGTGACGTGAAGTCGATCGACCCTACGCTGCTCCTGAAACTCCAGGAAGACAACTACATACCGGTCATCGCGCCGATCGGAACCGACCGCGAGGGCAATACCTACAACATCAATGCCGACCTCGTGGCAGGAGCCATTGCCGCAGCGCTGAAGGCTGAAAAACTTGTCATGTTGACCGATGTGAAGGGCATCCGTGATGCCAATGGCCGCCACCTGTCGACCGTCTCGCGCAAGGACGTGCAGCGGATGGTCAAGCGCGGCACCATCAGCGAAGGGATGCTGCCGAAAGTCCATGCCTGTCTGGATGCGCTGGCCGGCGGCGTCGGGAAAGCGCACATTATCGATGGCCGCGTGCCCCATGCCATTCTGCTGGAAATTTTTACCCACAAGGGCATCGGCACTGAGATCGTTGCATAACCTGTGACCGGGCGGATACTCACCCACCTTCAGCGGCTGGTCGGAGAGCGGCATCCTGTGACAGCACCGCAACACCTGGTTGCGGTCGAAGACTATCTTGCCGGCCGGTTCGAGGCCATGGGGTATCAGGTTGCCCGGCACCCCTTCGAGGCTTTGGACGGGACCTATCGCAACGTTGTCGCAACACATCACCCGCCCTCCGGTTCTCCCAGTCTTCCACCGCTTCTGATCGGGGCGCATTACGATACGGTTCCTGGCTCACCGGGCGCCGACGATAATGCGAGCGCGTTGGCGGTATTGTTGGAAACGGCACAGGCCCTCACCAGTGGGTTGCTCACACGGCCGATCCACTTTGTTGCCTTCAGTCTCGAGGAGCAGGGGCTGCTGGGAAGCTCGGCCTATGCGACCAGGCTCCGACAGCAGCACGAGACGCTCGCCGGGGCGATCATCTTGGAATGTGTCGGGTATGCGCGATCAGAAGAAGGGACGCAGTTGGTGCCGTCCGGTGTGCCGGTGGCTGTCCCCACGGTCGGCAACTTTCTGGCCATCGTCGGCAATCGAGCCTCACAGGCACTGACGATGACGGTTGCACAGGCGATGAGCACTCATGTTCCGGTGGTGCCGTTGGTGGTCCCTGGTAACGGCGAATTGTTGCCTGATACCAGACGGAGCGATCATGTGGCGTTCTGGGAGCAGGGGTTTCCTGCGGTAATGTTGACCGATACGGCGAACTTCAGAAACCCGCATTACCATCAGCCGAGCGATACGCTCGACACCTTGAACCTTGATTTCATGAGCCAGGTCGTGAATGGCGTTGTGACGGCGGCCACGCAGTTGGCCGGCATGGATGCCCATGCCGCGTAAGACGTTGACGGTGCGGCCTGCCACTCGGCGTGCGATTAGGGAGATCTTTGCGCGTCTCGATTACGCGCGGTTGGGCCCGATCTATTGCGACGAAGGCGGCGATGAATTTTGGATGGCGAAGCGGGGGCTCTGTCAGCGCCTGGGCATGAAGTTGGCGAATGCGCTCCTGCCGCGGCTCAGGCCTGGAGGCACCAGTCTGTACGTGGGAGCCGGGGTGGCGGAGATTCCGCTCATCGCCATGGAATGTCTGGATCTGGGACGAGAGGTGGTGGCCTGTAATCTACGAAGACAGGAAGTGCTGGTCCTGAATCGTGCCTGCGCCGGCTACCCCATTCGATTTCACCATCGAGACGCCGGTTCTGTCAAAGACAGGGTGGATCATCTGTGGCTTGTCAGTGTGCTGAACGATCCGGAGCGGTTCCCTGAGCTCTCGGTGTTGTCCTATGGTCGCGCCAATCCGGCTACGTTCGATGCGCGAAAGTTTCTCCCCCAGCAACGCACGGTTGCCACACTCGTCGATCTCTGTCTCAGCCGGTTGACGGAACCGGGATTGGTAACGACAACGGTCGAAGAAGCGGTGTGGATTGCCGAGTGGTGCCATCGGCGAGGCAGGCCCTATCGCATCGATCGGCGGACCTTCGCCTCTCCTACGGTTGGTGATCCCATCTGTCTGGTACGGATCGGGTAAAAGACAGCTCTGCGCGGCGGTGTGCCGAGGTTATGCAGTGGGTTACACCCAAAAGCCCGGGCGGGGCTTGTCTGGTCCCGACAGGTACTGGCGGGCATACCGCATGTAGTTTTGCGCCGATTCGCGGATCCAGGCGCGTTCCTGCTCGGTCACAGGGCGTTTGACTTTAGCCGGTGACCCTAAGATGAGGCTCTTGGGCGGAACTATGGTGCCTTCTGTGATCAATGCGCCGGCGCCGACTACCGAGTCTTCCCCGATGACCGCGCCGTCCATGATGATGGATCCCATTCCGACCAACACGCGGTCTTGAATGGTGCAGCCGTGCAGCACCACGTTGTGCCCGATGGTCACGTCGTCGCCGATGATGAGCGGATGGGTGTCGTGCGTGACATGCAGCATGCAGAGATCCTGCACGTTCGTCCGGCGCCCGATACGAATGTAATTCACATCGCCACGGATGACGGCATGAAACCATGCACTGCAGTCTTCGCCCATGACGACATCGCCGATCACAACGGCGGTCTCTTCGATAAAGCAGGACTGAGGAATAGTAGGTTTGATGCCTTGAAATGTCCGGATCATGGATTCAATCTAGGATAGCGTCAGGCGGAATAGCAAGATAGCGCGTTTGACAGACTTTTCGAGCGTCTCGTAAACTGCAGAGTTATGGCTTCGTCATTGATCACTCCATCACGCACCAAACGAGACAAACCGACCATCGGTTTCGTGAACCTGGGCTGTTCAAAGAACCAGGTGGATTCCGAGGTGATGCTGGGCACCTTGGTCGCGGGCGGGTTCGAACTCACCGGCGACGCGCGAGCTGCCGAAGTGGTCATCATCAATACCTGTGGCTTTATTGAAGAGGCCAAGCAGGAATCGATCAACAGCATCATCGAGCATGGGCGCCTGAAAAAATCCGGCTCGTGCCGCGTGTTGATCGCGGCGGGCTGTTTGGCCCAGCGGTACCAGGGGGAATTGTTGAAGGAATTGCCCGAATTGGATGGGGTGGTCGGGACGGGCGAGTTTGGGCGCATCGCGGAGATTTGTCGCAGTCTCCTGGCTCCGAAGGCACGCCAACAACGCTTGTGGCTTGGGCAGCCGCCCTACCTCTACGATGCCGAGACCCCGCGTATCCGCCTCGGGACTCCGCACAGCGCCTATCTGAAAATTGCCGAAGGTTGTAATCGGAATTGTGCCTTCTGCGCGATCCCTCTCATGCGAGGCAAGCAGCGGAGCCGCCCGATTGAATCGATCGTGACTGAGGCGAAGCGGCTGGCTCAAGAAGGAGTCAAGGAACTCAATCTGATTTCCCAAGACACGATTAATTACGGGGTGGACCTCGGAATCAGGCAAGGGTTTACGACGCTTCTGCGTGAGTTGGTCGCGGTGAACGATGTGCGCTGGATCAGGCCCTTCTATCTTTATCCGCAACAGGTGACCGACGAGTTGCTGGAACTCTATGCCGGAGAGGAACGCATCACCCAATATCTCGACATGCCGCTGCAACATATCAGCGATGGCATGTTGAAGCGGATGCACCGGTTGGGCGACCGTCAGCACCTGACCAAACTCGTCGAGCGCATCCGCACCAAAATTCCCGGCGTATTTTTCAGAACGGCCTTTATCGTCGGATTTCCGGGTGAGACAGACGACATGTTCGAAGAGCTTAAGCAGTTCATGGTCGACATGGAATTCGACCGCGCTGCGGTGTTTCTCTATTCCGATGAAGAGGGGACGTCCGCCGTCGATCTCGATCGAAAAGTCGACCGTGCGGTGATGGAGGACCGGCGCAATGAGCTGCTCGCAGTGCAGGACTCCATCTCGGCCGCGAAGAATCGCGATTACCTGGGTCGCACACTTGAAGTACTTGTGGATGGGATTTCCGAGGAATCGGACCGGTTACTCGAAGCGAGACACGAAGGGCTGGCCCCGGAAATAGACGGGGTGGTCTATTGCGAGCGGGAGACTGCCAAGCCGGGTGAGTTTGTTTCCGTGACAGTCACCGATGTGGCGGGGTACGATCTGATTGCTCAACCGGTAGGTCGGACGGCCGCACCTGTACCTTCTCCAGCCTCACAGTCGCTCCTCATGCCGAAGAAAGCTGGAGCAGGCTACCGCTAAGCGTTGGCTCACCAGCAGCCTGCCCCTGTTCGTTACACCTTCGCGCTGAGATAGAGCGACGCGCCCCGCCGATTGATCAAGAGCAGCACATTCTGCCCCTTCTTCAGATCTGAGGCGACCCGATCGTAGTCCTTCATCGATGTGACGGGCTTGCGATTGATCTCTCGGATGACGTCACCCGGCATCAGACCGGCTCGCTCCGCTTCGCTCTCGGGATCGACGATGGTCACGACGACTCCTTGAAGTTTCCCCTTAAGTCCAAGTTCCTGAGCCGTTTCCCGATTAAGCTCCTGTACCGCTAATCCGGCGAGCGGCTGGTCCGATGATCCAGTCTCCGTCTTGGCGACCTGTTGGTTGTCCGGAAGCTCGCCGATCGTGACGGACAGATCCTTTTCCTGGCCATCGCGGACCACTTTCACCGTGGCTTTGCTGCCGACGGGGCTTCGAGTGACCGCGCGTTGGAGGGTGACGGCGTCTTCAATCGGGGTTCCTTGGAATGAGGTGATCACGTCACCCTGTTTGAGGCCGGCTTTCTCGGCCGGTCCGTCTTCCTTCAGATCGGTCACGAGGGCCCCGTTGTTGCCTTTGAGGTTAAAGGACTTGGCCAAGTCCTGATTCAGGTCCTGTATTCCGATGCCGAGATACCCGCGCACGACTTTGCCGGTCTTGACCAGGCTCTCATAGATGGGTTTACTCATGCCGGTTGGGACGGCAAAGCCTACTCCCTGGTACCCACCGCTTTGAGAGAAAATCGCGGTGTTGAGTCCGATCAACTCCCCCTTGGTGTTGACCAGCGCCCCGCCGCTGTTTCCTGGATTGATGGCGGCATCGGTCTGAATAAAGTCTTCATACTGCGTAATCCCCATGCGCCCCCGCCCTAAGGCACTCACGATCCCCAGGGTCACCGTGGAATTCAATCCGAACGGATTCCCGATCGCCAGAACATATTCTCCGACTTGGAGCCGGCCGGAGTCGCCCCACGGAATGGTCGGAAGCTGCTGGCCGTCGATCTTAATCACCGCGATATCGCTCTTGGGATCGCTGCCGACGATCCGGCCCTTGAATTCTCGCTTGTCGGGCAATGTGACGGTGACGGTTTTAGCTCCGTCGATCACGTGGTTGTTGGTCAGGACATAGCCGTTGGAGGTGACGATCACACCCGATCCCTGCCCGCCGCCGCGACGTTCTCGGGGTTCCATCGGCGGTCCGAATCGACGAGGCCAGAACGGAGAACCAAAAAACTCTTCCGTCCGCCCTCGAGGGTTGGTCGAATCAGAAACTTGTTCTGCTCCACTTGTGATGATGTTGACGACGGCCGGTGTGACGGTCTTCGCCACGTCCGCGAATCCAGCTGAAGGCAAGGATCCGGACATCGCGATCGGACGCTCTTCGGCGACCGGGGACGGATTTGAGGCGTGCGAGGTCGTCAGCGCGGCATAACTCCAAATGAGGGTCGCGCCCAGGACGGCGATGCCGGCAAGGGCACTCACGGACTGCGTTGGTCGGTTCATGGTTTCCTCCTCCTAGAAGACATGGGTCTGTGTGCGCGGGATAGAATCTGTGTGTGACCGTCATGTGGAGGGTAACAGTCCGGAATGAGACCACCATTAGCTGGGGATTAGAAGTCGTTAAGCTGAGGGCGCAGCCAGTGGAAGCACAATGGTGAAGGTCGACCCCTTGCCCACCTCGCTCTGAACTTCGATGTGTCCGTGGTGCGACTCTGCAATCCAGACACAGATGGCCAGGCCGAGCCCGGTACCCTTTTTGGTGTGGGCACGCGCGTCGTCCGTTCGAAAGAAGCGATCGAAAATCTGTTTATGTGCCTCCTGAGGAATGCCGATGCCGTGGTCGCGCACGGAGAGGCGTACCGTCTGGCCTTCCACGCGCAGCTCGATTTCCACTCGGCCCTGCGCATAGGAATACTTCACGGCATTGTCGACGATATTCAGAATGAGCTCCCGCAGGCGGAGTTCGTCACCCCTGACCGTAGCTGGCTGAATGGTTCCTGTCACTACTTCCACTCCGCGCTCCTGGTCGAGTAGACCGGCTTGTCGCTGGATATCCTCCACCAAGACTTCCAGCCGGACCGGTTCACATTCCGTTTTGATTTGACCCAAATCGGCTCGCGACAGGAACAACAATTCCTCGACGATGCGTGACATCCGATCGATTTCCTCGAGATTGCTTTCCAGGACGGCAATGTAGTCTTCCACGGGACGAGGACGGCGAAGCACGAGTTCGCTCTCGCCTTTCATGACCGTCAGCGGCGTGCGCAGTTCATGCGAGGCATCGCTGCTGAATTGCCGGATTTGTGCAAAGGAGGTCTCCAGCCGCGCAATCATATCGTTGAAGGTGTCGGTGAGGCGTCCGATTTCGTCCGAGGAGCGCTCGGACGTCAGGCGCTGCGTGAGGTCGCCCGCGGCAATGCGTTGCGCTGCCACGGTGATGGAATCGACGGGCCGCAGGGCGCGTCCTGCCAGAAACCACCCTCCCGCCAACGAGACCACCAGCGCGATCGGGGCCATCACCACCAAGACCAGCAGGAAGCGGCGCAGGGTTTCCTCCACGCCCTCCAGTGTTGTGCCGACTTGCACGATATATAGCAAGGAGCCGCGGTAGATGATGGGAACGGATACCAGGCGCAGCGGCGGTTCGTTGGGATACCTGGCCGACTCGAAGACGGTGCTGCCGGTAAACGCGGCCTCCAGAGCGTGGCGGCTCAATGGCACGTCATGTTGCCGGATATTGGGAGAGCGGATGGTAATGGTGCCGGAAGGGCTGAAGATCTGGAAGAACTTGTCGATGCGGGTCAGTTCGGGGAACTGGCTGAGGAGTGCCTCTTCGTCGATTAACGGGAGGAATCCGCGTGTCTCCAAGGAACGCACGGCGGCCGACGCGGTTTCTTCCAACGACTCATCGACTTGATCGCGGAGACCGCGGGCCGTGACGGTATAGAGCACCACGGAGAACGTCAGCAGGATGAGAGCCAGGGCCGTTCCGTACCAGAGTGTGAGCCGGACTCGAAGCGGCATCAGTCGACCTTGAGCATGTACCCACTCCCTCGAATGGTATGGATCAACCTTCGGGCGCGTCCGCGGTCAATTTTATTCCGCAGGTAATTCACATAGACGTCGATGACGTTGGTGAAGGTGTCGAAATCTTGATTCCATACGTGGTCGGAAATCATAGGACGAGTCAGGACTCGTCCTGCATGGCGCATGAAGTATTCCAGCAGCGCATATTCCTTCACGGTGAGATCGATGCGCTGTCCTCCGCGGGTGACTTCACGTGTGGCAGGATTGAGCACGACATCGTCCACCTGGAGGATTTCTGGAGATTCGACGGGTCCACGTCGCAACAGGGCCCGGACACGTGCGAGCAATTCATCGATGGCAAAGGGCTTGGTCAGGTAATCGTCTGCGCCAGCATCGAGCCCTTTCACACGCTGGTCCACTTTCGACTGCGCAGTCAGGATCAGCACAGGGGTCTGAATTTTTTCTTTGCGAAGGCGGGTGAGCACTTCCAGACCCGGCAGACTGGGCAGCATGAGATCGATCATGATGAGGTCGTAACTGCCGCTCAGTGCCATGTCGAGGCCCTGCGCACCGTCCTCACAGAGGTCGACGGCGTAGCTTTCCTCTTCCAGGGCCCGCTTGATGAAGGAGCCCACCTTGGTTTCATCTTCAATGACGAGGATGCGCATAGAGAAGGCTCGTAAGTCCGAGGATTATACCAGAGGCGGCCGGGTCTGTGAGTAGGTGAAACGTTCCGTGCTAGGGACGGTCGAGGGAGACCGATGCGGGGCGCTCGCCGGACTGTAGGCGGCAGAGCGTGCGAATGTCTTTCCAATCTTCTCCGGGGAGGAGTGCAAGCGTCTCTGTCGGTGGAGGCCCAGCCAGGGCGATGAGCGTGGCAAGCCGCTCGCCCATGTCCGGATGGGTGGAGAGAAAATCTGGAGGGCCGGCATGGTCTCGTGCGCCTTGCTGCATGATTCCGTAGAAGGCAATCATGGCAGCGGGATCGAGACGGGCAGCCTGCATCATGCGGAGCCCTTCGATATCGGCTTCCCTCTCATGGGTGCGGCTATAGTGCAACGAGCCCATCGTCCGTGCACCTTCGAGTCCCCAGGCGAGCCCTCCCGACAGATCTCCGGAGACGGCGGTCAGGAGAAAGGTCGTGGCGGTCTGTTCAAGAATCGCTCGAGTGGTATGGCGTTGATAGACATGTTGGAGTTCGTGCGCCAAGACTCCGGCGAGTTGTTCGGGACTGGCGGTTTTCTCCAGCAAGCCACGGAAAATCACAACCTGTCCTCCGGGTGCGGCGAAGGCGTTGATCGCGGGAGCATCGACGACCGAGAGCCTGATGCGATAGGGCGAAGTCGGATGAGTCGCGGTCAGGGTCTGTACCACATGGTCGAGTTTTCGCAGCCGGTCCCGATCGTGGCATTGCCGTGCTTCCGGCGCCAGATACTCGATGACCTGCCGGCCAAGCGTTTCTTCCCAGGTGAGAGGCACGTAGGGCGTGGCGACAGCGGCCATGCCCGGGATGCCCCACCGGTACAGTCCGACGACCATGAGGATGACCCCCAGCGCCGCACAGAGCGTCCAGCGTATACGAGTTTTTCGCCACGACGGGTTGTGGAAGTGCTGGACCATGGTAGGCGCCGCCTTGTGAATGGCGGTCAACAGCGCCGGTGTGGAAATTACGACGGCCTCGGCCGGCTCGGGCCCGAACTCTAGGCGAACCGGTTCACCGTTGTAGGCGCCTTGAGTTTGACGAATCTGGTCGTACGGCCAGTGCTTGGTTTCTCCGCCGGACAGTAGAAGTTGCAAGGCTGCCGGAGTGATGGTGATGCTGATGCAGTGGCGAGTGGCCGTACGGCCGTCGAGATAGTGGGCGCTCCAGCCGGTGGGCATAGGGACTAGTCCATATCGAAGCCGGTGTCGAGCAGGTTCGACAGGCCTTCGCCGGTGACCGATGAATCGGTGGTTTCTTGCAGGACCCGATCGAGATTCGTCGTGCCCAGCAATGACAGGGTGCTGGTGAAAAAACGGGCATTTCGAACCGTCACCCATGGCCAGGCGAATCCCAGGGTGACGAGCAACAGGGCGAGGTTACAGAGATACAGCGTGAACAGCTTCTGCCAGGTGATGCCGGATGAGAAGCGCGCCGCGCCGAACATGGTGTGATCCCAAAAATACTTCTGCTTCTGTCCGAGCAGCCAGATCCACACCGGTCCGAGGACGAAGGGAATCAAGAGCAGGGTCAGGCCGGCATTGGCCAATTGAAAAGCTATGGTGAGGCCGCACAGCATCAGCACCGCGTAGGTCATGAAGAGGGTGACAGCAAATGGAACCATCAGACCGGAGCCGTGGCCCGTGAATTGGAAGCGCTGGTTTCCAAAGTAGGTGTGCGAGTTGAGAAACGCCTGCCGCTGAGTCTGGAAATAGGGGTAGTAGGTGCCCAGGGTCAGGACCGTGAAGAACCAGCCTCGGAAGTAGAGTTTCAGGAAATCCTTCGTCCGTCCTCGAAACGAGAAATGGATGCCTCGCCAGGAAGTACGCGTGCAGCGATAGCGTCGCGCGTTCACGATGGCGATCGGGACATAGAGGAACAGCACCAGACCGGCCATTGTCTGCAACAGCAGGTCGATCCACTTTGGGAGTGCCAGAAACGTATGGGCGGCTCCCAGCGAAAAATACGGGATGCCGAAGACCAGCATGGCCTTTAGGAATCCTTGGTAGAGCTCCTTGCCGGTACCGTGGTAGGCGAAACGGTCGGCGGCGAACGCGGTTTGACTGAACAGATAACGGCGGATCTTCGCCTTGCCCCAAAAATGGTAGGCGCCGAGCGTCGCGATGCTGAGGCAAAGGTTCACGATCTGCATGCCCAGGAGGGTGCCACCGGTCCCGTGAAAGGAGCAGTGTTTCGTTGGGGGGGTGCCGGCGGTGGCGCCGGTTGAAATGGATGGGGGGTGGGCGGGAGAAAAAGGTTTGGCCTCGACGAGGAGGTCCTTCTCCGAGGGGGTGGGTGTAGGTATCACGACTGCGAATCGTGCGCCACAAGCCGGACAGGTGCTGCGAGCCGAGTGCGTGAGGCGGTTTGAGTGGCGCACTCGGTAGCGGCTCCGGCAGCGGTGGCAATCCACTTTTGAGTCGCGGTCGTTCGTATCGGCAGGAGTTCCTGTCGTGGTCATGATTCAGCAGGCCGGTTGATGTCCGAATGTGCAGGCTTGCTGGAGATCATGCAGGAAGCCCTTGGTGTCTCCCTTGGCCCGCCTGACGACCGACCGTTCGAAATGGGCGCGGCCGTTTTGTGGCTGTTGCGCTAGAAATCGATCCCACAGGGCCAGGGCCTGATCCCACTGATGACGCTGCGCGTGGACTTGGGTTGCCGCGCCGTACGCATCAAGGAATGTAGGATCGAGTTCAATCGCGGCACGGAAGGCGATGAGGGCTTCGTCGAGGGCTTCCTTTTGGATGAGAGCGGTGCCGCGCTCGTAATAGGCTTCGGGATCATCTGGATCCAGGTTGAGCGCTTCGGCATAGGCAAACAGCGCCTTGTCGATCTGCCCCAATTTTTGGAATGCCATCCCCTGATCACGGTGCGCCTTGGCCTGCGAAAATTCCCTTCCTCCGTGCGCACGAAGCAGTTGGATGAGGTCATCGTCCTCGTCCAGCTGTGCAATTTCCAGGGCAGTCTGTCCATGGGTTTTCTGGTTCACGGGGATACCGTGCTCCAGCAGGGTCTGGGCGGCGGCCAGGTGTCCTTGCCGGACGGCACGGTGCAGCGCCGAATCGCCGCAGGTGCAGGTTGCTCTGAGATCGGCCCTATTGGACAGCAGCACGGTAATCGTGTCGGCATGTCCTTGCTCCGAGGCGGCCAAGAGCGGGGTGTATCCTTGTTTTGTTTTGGCGTTTGGATTGGCTCCATGTTGCAGCAGCAAGGCCACGACCCGGGTCTGGCCTCGCTTCGATGCTTCATACAAGGCAGTTCGCCCCCTGCCGTTGCGCCGATCGATACTGTCCGTTTCTCCGAGCAGCAACGTGGCGGCGGCCAGATCGCCTCGTGCTGCTGCTAGGTGGAGCGGAGTCCAGCCGTTCGATTTGAGGATGAGTGGGGACAGCATCAATTCATCGATATTGTAAGGATCGTGGGTCGCTTTGATTTGTGTGAACATCCAGTACGCCATTCCCGACAGCAGTGCGTAGTTTAGCAGGCAGGCGAGGACGGCCACGGCGATCCCTGTGACCCGGCGCGACATATCGGTTGGGCCAAGGGTGCCATCCGAGTGCCTCGCGACAACACCTTCATCGGCCGGTCGAGCCTCGGGGTTGAGAACGATCAGGTTTTCGGCGCAGGAGGGACAAGAAATTTGATGCAGGGGGTCGTCGGAGACGAGCGCGCAGGAGGTGACCACCTTGCAAAAGGGACAGGTGACGGTCTGTGCGGAATCCGGCGGCGCAGTGATAGATGACGCAGGTACTGCCGTGCCTGGGTGAACGGTTCCCATGGTGACTGAAGACCCTTCGCCCGGGCGTGCGTTGGACGGTTCCGTGAGTGGCGCCTATCGGTGATCATTGAAAAGGATAGCGCAAAACGGTAGGAGCGCAACCGGCTGGATGGGCCTGCCTGGCCTTTGCCGAATGGAGTTCAACAAGCGCCGTTTCCCGTAACCTGGGAAGCGAGACGTTATGTGGGGGGAAACCGGGTAATAGTGACGGGAACATAAGTCAGCAGAGGACCGTCCGGGCGACGGTGGCTTAACGTGTGACGGAGCCAGAACCCATCGTTTCGGGTGGGAAAGTCAGCTCGATAGTGGGCCCCGCGGCTTTCTTCCCGGCCGAGCGCGCTCACGACGATGGTATGCGCGATCTCCAGCAAGCATTGTACTTCAAGGGCCTGAATCAGGTCGGTATTGAAGATCTGTCCCTTGTCCTGGACGCACATCCGTCGTGCCCGGATCTTCAGGGCTTGCAGGGTGGTCAAGGCCTCGCGCATGGACTGCTGCGTGCGGAAGATACCCAGATGGAGGCTCATCGCTTTGCCGAGATCGTCCCGTATCTGCCAAGCTCGTTCCGGACCCGGACTGGCCAGGAGGGTCCTCAGCCGATGTTGCTCGTTACGCAGAATCGTCTCGGGAATGGGCTGTAGGTCACAGTGACGAATAGATTCGGCGGCTCTCGCGCCGGCCCGGCGTCCGAAGACGATGGTTTCGAGGAGTGAATTGCCTCCCAAACGGTTGGCTCCATGCACACTCACGCAGGCGCATTCGCCTGCGGCGAACAGTCCCGGCAGGTCGGTTTCGCCCCATGCGTTGGCTTTGACGCCGCCCATCTGGTAATGGGCGCCGGGTCGTATGGGAATGGGCGTTTCAATCGGATCGAGTCCCGCGAATTCCAGCGCCAACTCTCGAATCTGCGGAAGCCGCTCGAGAATGCGGGCTCGACCGAGGTGCCGAAGATCCAGCAAGACACAGCCGTCGACGCCCCGTCCTTCTTGAATTTCTTGGCCCATGGCCAGGGACACCGTGGAGCGAGTCGCTAGCTCCATTTGCTCCGGCGCATAGCGTTTCATGAACCGCTCTCCGAGCGTGTTCAGCAGATACGCGCCCTCTCCTCTGGCACCTTCCGTGATCAAGATGCCGGTGTCTTTCAACGTGGTCGGGTGAAACTGTACGAACTCCATGTCTTCCAGCGGGAGTCCTGCATGATAGGCCAACGCCATGCCGTCGCCGGTATTGATGACGGCATTGGTGCTGGTGGAGAAGACGCGGCCGCTTCCGCCGGTGGCGAGAATCACGGCCTTCGCACGCAGGGCCTGCAATCCTCCGTGGACCAAATCCCAGGCAACTACTCCGCAACAACGTCCCGCTTCGACCAGCAATGCCGTGACGTACCATTCTTCATAGACCCGGCACCGTCGCTTTAACAACTGCTCGTACATGGCATGCAACAGCGCGTGTCCCGTACGGTCTGCGGCGTAACAGGTTCTCGGAAACCCGGCGCCTCCGAACGGCCGCTGCGCGATTCGCCCTTCCGGGGTGCGGCTGAAGATGACGCCCATGCGCTCAAGTTCTAAAATGTCCTGGGGGGCTTCCCGGCACATGGCTTCGATGGCATCCTGATCGCCCAGGTAGAGACCTCCTTTTGTCGTGTCGTAGGCATGGGCTTCCCATGAGTCCTGCTCGCCGATGGCCGCGTTAATGCCTCCCTGGGCGGCCACGGAATGACTGCGAACGGGGTGAACTTTTGAGAGGAGGGCCACATCGACGTCAGGCGGGACGGCAATGGCCGCCCGCATGCCGGCGAGTCCCGCTCCGACGATCAAGATGTCATGCGTGATCATACGTGAAGGCTGTCGTGTCAACCGTGGAGTGGTGCGATCGCCGATCTGTGAAAAGTATCCAGCGTCACTATTACCGTACGAAATTCCTGAAAACAAGGGAGAGGGATTCCAGTCGGACGCTTGGAAAACTCGGGCCTGCATGATACGTTACCGCACGCCGCTTCGAATGAACGAGTGCGCCAACTTTTAGCAGGATTTCACTTCCATGCCACAGTCTAATTTTCTTGAGCCGAACGATACGTTTGTACCCCGCCATATCGGTCCGACGGAGCCCGACATCCAGGAAATGCTGGCTGCGCTGAGCCTCCCGTCGTTGGAGGCGCTCGTTGAGGCGACCGTCCCGTCCGACATCCGTTTGCAGGCATCCCTGACGGTGCCGGCCCCCCGTGGCGAACAGGATGTGTTGGCCGAACTGCGCGGCCTGGCGGAACAGAATCACGTCTGGCGGTCCCTCATCGGGATGGGCTACTACGATTGCATCACCCCGTTGGTGATCCAGCGCAATATTCTGGAAAATCCCGGGTGGTATACCCAATACACCCCCTATCAGGCCGAGATCGCCCAAGGCCGCCTTGAAGCGTTGGTCAATTTTCAGACCATGGTTGCCGATCTGACGGGGCTGCCGCTCGCCAATGCGTCGCTTCTTGACGAGGCCACCGCTGCGGCTGAGGCGATGACGATGTGTGCGGCCATGTCCAGAGCGGCGGGGCTTCAGCGCAAGAAATTTTTCGTCTCCGAGAATTGTCATCCGCAAACGATTGCCGTGATACAGACCCGTGCGGAACCGCTGGGCATCGTCTTGTACATCGGCGCAATCAAGTCGCTGGATCTCTCCCAGGGTGAGTTCTTCGGGACGTTGCTCCAATATCCGACAACGGACGGGTATGTCGGCGATTATAGCGAGTTCGTCACGCGGGCGCATGCCGCCGGGGCCTATGTGGTGGTGGCGACCGATTTACTGGCGTTGACGTTGCTGCGTCCTCCGGGAGAATTCGGTGCTGATGTGGCGGTCGGGTCGAGTCAGCGGTTCGGTGTTCCGCTGGGGTTTGGTGGCCCGCATGCCGCCTTTCTTGCCACCAAAGAAGAGTTTCGTCGGCAGATGCCGGGGCGGATCATCGGCGTGTCGAAAGATGTCACAGGCCGTCTGGCCTATCGGCTTGCGCTACAGACCAGGGAACAACATATCCGGCGCGAGAAAGCCACGAGCAATATTTGCACGGCGCAAGTGCTGCTTGCGGTGATGGCAGGGATGTACGCTGTCTATCACGGGCCTCAGGGGTTGCGGCGGATCGCGGAACGAATTCATGGCCTCACCATGGTGCTGGCCGAGGGGCTTCGCCGGCATGGCTGTGAGGTCGGTCTGGAGCCGGTCTTCGATACGCTGCGGGTACCGCTCTCGCAGGCACAAGCGGATACGATTCTGAACCGGGCCCGGCAGCAGAAGATCAATCTCCGACGATATGACGATCATAGTCTGGGATTGTCGCTGGATGAGTGGAGCAGCTTGGACGAAGTACAGCAGGTGCTGGCCCTTTTTGTGGGACATCACATTTCCGCCGAAGAACTTCAGGCTCTCGTCCAATTGGTCGATGGGCGCTATCCTGCGGCACTCGCGCGCACAAGCCCGTATCTCACCCATCCTGTGTTTCATCGGTACCATGCGGAACACGAAATGTTGCGCTACATCCACCGTCTTCAGTCACGCGACCTGTCGCTCGTGCATTCCATGATTCCGCTAGGCTCCTGCACCATGAAGTTGAATGCTACGGCCGAGATGCTGCCGGTGACCTGGCCGGAGTTTGGGAGACTCCACCCCTTCGCCCCTGCTGCGCAGACGCAGGGCTATCAGGCTCTATTCCACCAGCTGGAGTCCTGGCTGGCAGACATGACCGGGTTTGCCGCCGTCTCGCTGCAACCCAATGCCGGATCGCAGGGCGAGTATACCGGTCTCATGGTGATCCGGGCCTATCACCGCCATCGGGGGGAGACGCAACGCGATGTCTGTCTGATTCCGGTGTCGGCCCACGGGACGAACCCGGCGAGCGCATCGATGTGCGGGATGACGGTGGTTCCCGTGGCATGCGATCAGCGCGGCAACGTGGACCTGGCGGATCTTGAGGCAAAGGCCACCCAACACCGCAACCGCCTGGCCGCCATGATGATCACCTACCCTTCGACACATGGAGTCTTTGAAGAAGGCATTCGCCGGATGTGCCAGATTGTGCACACGCATGGCGGCCAAGTTTACATGGACGGCGCCAACATGAATGCCCAAGTCGGTCTCTGCCGGCCGGCCGATCTGGGGGCCGACGTCTGCCACCTGAATCTCCATAAGACCTTCTGCATTCCTCACGGTGGGGGCGGGCCTGGGATGGGACCGATCGGTGTCGCGCGTCATCTGGCGCCGTTCATGCCGGGACACCCGATTACGCAACTCGGCGGACCGCAGTCGATCGGACCGGTCTCAGCCGCTCCCTACGGCAGTCCCAGCATCCTGACGATTTCGTGGGTCTATATCGCGCTGATGGGACGCGAGGGCTTGACCAAGGCCACCCAAGTGGCGATTCTGAACGCCAACTATATGGCCAAACGACTGGAGAAATATTACCCGGTGTTGTACAGCGGCAAGCGCGGGTTCGTCGCACACGAGTTCATCCTGGACCTGCGCCCGCTCAAAGAGAGCAGCGGTGTGGAGGCGATGGATGTGGCCAAGCGTCTTATGGACTATGGATTCCATGCGCCTACCGTCTCCTTTCCCGTAGCAGGCACCTTGATGATCGAGCCGACAGAGAGTGAAGTGAAGGCGGAGTTGGACCGATTGTGCGAGGCCTTGATTGCGATCCGGGCAGAGATTCAGGACATTGCGGAAGGACGGCAGCCGCGCGTGGGCAATATGCTGAAGAACGCCCCTCATACGGCGCTGGCAGTCACCGCGTCCGAGTGGGCCAAGCCCTACTCGCGCGAGCAGGCCGCCTTTCCCGCTCCGTGGGTGCGAGACAATAAATTTTGGCCGAGCGTGGGTCGTATCGATGAAGCCTATGGCGACCGCAACCTCTTTTGCACCTGTCCCCCGATGGATGCTGCCCCCTAATGTGCTCGTACGCGGCGGTGCTTTCGTCGAGACCGCCGCTTTTCGTCTGCCCTCGGCGTGCGTCGTCCTTCCGGTAGCTGTGGTCTGTGTGCTGCTCACCTCTATGCGCTCCACGACCGTCTGGGCCGGCGCGGAACCGGTCGCTGCTGCCGACATTCGGCAGGGGGACCGCCCGTTCGACGTCGACTCAGGCGTGACCTATCGCGCCGGCACCAGGCTGAGAATTCCAGGGACCGACTGGTCATTCGTCGTTCCAGACCGATGGCAGAGCAGTCGTCCAGAAGATTCAGAGATGCCATTCCTGATGGCCGAGGTGGGAAAGGGGCTGGGGATGATTTTTCCACTTGCCGATGTGACTCGCGAGACGGTCCGCGATCACTTGAGTCAGCCCCTGTCGCTGCTCCATGGCTTGTCGTTTGTCCCTGCCAGCACTGAAGTTGAAACCGAGACGTCGATTGCCCGGTCCTATCAAGGAGAAGAGATGATCGGTCGTGCGCTTGCGGCCCTTGGACCTGGGAACGTCTGCGTAATTTATTTTGTCATGGGGCCTCCAGAAGAAGCAACGAGCTTCGAGGCGGTGTTGGAACGACTCAGGCAATCCACCCGCTTTGCCGATCCGATTCCAGGGCACGAGATCGGCCTGTGAAGGCGACTCGTTCGGTATCGGCGGTTGTGGTGGCCGGTGCCTGGTTGCGGTCGGCCACAGCAGGATTAGCGACCACGGTTCATGGCCACCGTGTTTAGGAACATTGGTGTGGTCCCTCGTGCGACCTCTGAGCCGGATGCGACTGTGATGCGTCAGGCCTCATGATGCGCAACCCTGGCACTGGGTTTCGTTATGCACAGGGTATCGGTATGAATCCCCGGTCAATCCCTCTCTAGCAGGCCGTTGAAAACCCATTTCGATACCCCTGAAAAGAGAGAGATGTGTGAGTCAATGACGACAGACAGAGCGCCCGCAGGATGGTCAAAAAGGCCATCCTGCGAGGCCGCAGCAAGCGAAGAGACGAATCGTACTCCTCTCGTACGTTGAGCCTCTGAGGTTCACGACCCGCTGAATAAAGCGCGTCACGTTTGTGAACGCCGCCGAGATAGTGAGGCGGCAGTGTCTTGCGAGAACAAAGCTGGCGGACTTTTTCAACATCCTGCTAGGCATGCTGAGAAGATCTCGGATCAAAGTCATTATCGATACCGACCCTGGGGCCGATGACGCCCTTGCGATCCTGCTGGCCTTGGCGTCGCCGGAGTTGGAAGTGGTCGGATTGACCACCGTGTGCGGCAATGTGCCGGTCGGTCAGGCTACGAAGAATCTGTTCCGGATCCTCGGCCTGAGACCGACGCCGCCTGGGCTGTTAGTAGGGCAGGGAGCGGCGAGGCCGCTGGAGGAAGATCTTGTGACGGCGCTCCAAGTCCATGGAAGCGATGGGCTTGGCGAATTGGACCGTGTTCTGACTGCGGCGGGGACTCCGCGTTATCCTCCGGCGCGCTTGCCGTCGGTGCTGTCCACGGCACAGGAGGTGTGGAATGACTGTGTGCGCCGGTACCCTGATGAAGTCACGTTGATTACGCTTGGCCCACTGACGAATTTGGCATTGGGGTTGAAGGTGAATCCCTTGACGGTCCAGAAGTTTCACTCGGTGATTGTGATGGGGGGCGCGATCGGCGTTCCAGGCAATATTGCGCCGGCGGCCGAGTTTAATATCTACGTAGATCCTCATGCCGCCCATCGAGTGTTTCAGGCGTCGCTTCCATTGACCCTCGTCCCGCTTGATGTGACGACCCGGGTCGGAATACCACGAAGCATCTTGGCGACATGGGTAGCCGAGTCGCGCGACCCGCTCGGTCGCATTGTGGCTGATCTGACCGACAAGGCCTTCGATTTTGCCGAAGACCTTGAGGGCCATGGACTCTTTTATTTTCACGATCCATTAGCTGTTCTGGCGGCTATCGATCCGTCCTTGATGACGATGGAGCCATTCCACGTGTCGGTCGAAATGGCGGGACAGGTGTCTCGTGGGATCACCATCGCCGACCGGCGCATACGCAAGCCGGAGCAGAAAGCGACTCCGAACATGCGCGTGGCCATTGACGTGGACGTGGACCGTGCGTTGAATTTGCTCCGAACCCGACTCTGTCCATGGTCATAGTCGTCGGCTCCAGCAACATCGATTTCACAGCGACGGTCGATCGCCTCCCGGACCGCGGCGAAACCGTGCTCGGACATCATTTCGCGCAATCGTTCGGCGGCAAGGGGGCAAATCAGGCCGTGGCGGCAGCCCGTGCCGGAGCGCAGGTCGTCTTTCTCAGCAAGGTCGGCATGGATGCCAATGGGATTCTGATGGAACGGCATTTAGCTGCGCAAGGATTGTCCCGTCACGCCGTTCTCCGCGATGATCAGGCTCCCACCGGAGTCGCGATGATTCTGATCGATCGAGCAGGCGACAACCAGATCGTTGTGGTGTCGGGCAGTAATGGGCGTTTCACTGCTGATGATATACGGCAGAACGCTACGCTGATGACTGGTGCGCGAGTGCTCTTGCTCCAAATGGAAATTCCGTTGGAGACCGTTCGGGAGGCCTTGACGTTCGCCAAGCGGCTTGGTCTCATCACGATTCTCAACCCGGCTCCAGCTTGTCCGTTACCATCGGACCTCTTGCGGTTGGTGGATATTCTGACACCCAATGAAAGCGAAGCGCAGACGCTGACCGGTTCGGCGGATATGGCGGAAGCGGCTCATCTGCTGACGACCCGTGGAGCGGGCGCTGTTGTGGTGACTTGTGGGGCGGAGGGAGCATTGATGTCTCGCGGCAAAGGTGTGACTCATGTTCCTGCGTTTCTCGTCGACACGATCGATTCTACGGGCGCCGGGGATGCATTTAACGGAGCGCTGGCCTGGGCCATGGCGGAGGGGGCGCCGATCGAGACTGCGATCGAGGTCGCCAATGCAGCCGGTGCATTGGCGACGACCACACGTGGGGCCCAAGAGTCGATGCCGTTCAAGCGCGAGATCGACTCGTTACGGCGCCTCGGGATCAGAAGGGTGCCTTCGGCGTGAGACCGGGGAACAGAAGGGTGCTGATCTCGGGAGTGGCGGTGAAGCCTGCGCGTTTCGTTTCCTTTGGCTGCTTGTGACTCGTAGGTGAGAGAGGACCTGTCGCACTTCGGGAATGAACGGTGCGCGGCAAAGTTAGTTAGTAGATCACGCACTGTGACTGAGATGGCGCCAGCCGTCGAATGAGCATTTCCCCTTCGCTGTGGCACCTTCCACCAACACCGGTAAACGAACGAGGAAGGCTCCCTTGGCCGATAGCCCGTCCAAATGTCCGGAGTCAGTTCGAGAGTTCAATTCTCTCACCACTCGCCGGAATCCAATCACCGACAGGATACTCTGTTTTCCTTCAATCCGCAGCTGCTTATCGAGATGACAGAACAGCGCAGAAAATGTCGCGGCCGATTTATCTTGGTACCGTCTTCAGCCAAGGAGTCAGTGTGCGAAAGGCGCTCAGCATGGCCTGATAAGAATAGGACGCATTGCGTCCACTGGGGTTGGGGAGGAGCACGATGGTGGATTCGTGCAGTGTGACGGGTTGCAGGCCCGGTCTACGGCCTGCCTGCTTCGGTTCGAGAGGGAACAGGATGGGATAGAGCGTGATTCCAAGCAAAGCGATTATGCGCGGGCGGTACCGGCGAACCTTGCGCATCAGGGCCAGACGGCCAGCCGCGTAATCGTCTGGTGTCAGGCTATCCATGCCCGCGGTGGCTCGAGGGACCAGATTGGTGAGTCCCAACCCCCATTCCGGCAGTCGAACATCGTCTCGATAGCTGAGTCGTTCAGGCACCAGGTTCGCCTCATACAGCAGCTTCCAAAAACGATTCGATGGCCCGGCATAATGATGGCCCAGCGCGGCCGAGCGCAGCCCTGGATTGATGCCGACAAACAAGATGTCCAGTTTCGGTATGAGGTAATCAGGAAGCGAAGATCGCGTTGTCATCGTGCTCCCTTGTATGGGCGGGTATCATCATGACTGACCATAGTATGAGGGGTATTAGGGCTCGATTTTAACTGGGTAATGAGGCGGTTTAGTAAATGGCGCGCTATTCTGCCACAGGGTAGTGTTGGATGATGTATGGGGTTTACGAAGAGGTCACAGTTCGAGTTTCGAAAAAACAATGGGTTAGGTCGATATCTGCCCCCGGCAAGGACTTTGCTATATGCAGGGCCGTCGGTGCTCGGCAATCTCAACATAACAGGAGGTGAGTCAGAATGAAGAAGATGATGTTGACGGTGATGGCGGCCGCATTGTTGGTGGCGTTCAGTGCTCCTTCTTTCGCCGGTGAAGAGAAGAAGAAGGACGAGAAGAAGGGCGGACATTTCTCTCAGACCCTCTTCGGTGAAGAGAAGAAGAAGGACGAGAAGAAGGGTGGCAAGCTCACCCAGATGGTGTACGGCGAAGAGAAGAAGAAGGACGAGAAAAAGGGCGGCAAGTAATTATTGGAAGTCTCTTGGCGAGGCTAGCTGGCTTGAGAGGTCTCCCATCCTCGTGGCGGGAGGCCTCTTGAGTCGCTCACTTCTTTTGTTCCTGCCGAATATAGACCGCCTGCAACCCCACAATTGTTTTCCCGTCTCGGATGGTTCCGTCCTGAATCTTTGAGATCGCATCGCGCAAAGGCATTTCTACCACTTCCAGCACTTCATCCTGATCCAGGTTCTGGGTGCCGATCGTCAGGCTGGTCGCGAGATAGATGTGGATGACTTCATCGGTAAAGCCCGGTGCCGTAAAGATGCTGGAGAGTAACTCGAAGCGCCCGGCTTTGTAGCCGATCTCCTCTTCAAGTTCACGCGCCGCGCAATCCAGCGGGTCTTCTTGCGGATGCAGTTTCCCAGCCGGGATTTCGTAGATAAATCCGCTCGCCGCATGCCGGAACTGACGAATCAGTACGACCGTCCCGTCTTCCTTTAATGGAACTACGGCGGAGGCGCCGGGATGGCGGATGACTTCCAGATCAATCGTGTGGCCGTTCGGAAGGCGCACGGTATCGACGTTGAGCGTGACCACCGTGCCTTTGTAGATCGGTTTGACCATGGGTTATGAGGCGCCAGGGGTCTTTTTGTAAAAGGGTGGTTTCACCACGATGGCGGGACAAGCCTTGCCGCGAATGTCGATCAGAATGGGCGAGCCGGGCTGGGCTGCTGCGGGCGGGACGTAACCCATGCCGATACCTTTTTGCAGTAAGGGGGACAAATTCCCACTGGTGACTTCGCCGATCTCGGCATGAGGCGCCGCCTGGCTCAGAATCTTGAACCCATGTCGAGGCACCGCCTTTTCGACGAGCTCAAATGCGACGAGCCGTCGGGTCGCTCCGCGTGATTGCTGGGCGAGCAGCTCAGCTCGACCGATGAACTCTCCCTTATCGAATTTCACTACCCATTCCGCACCGGCTTCGATGGGGGTCGTCTCCTCGTTCATGTCGTTACCGTACAGCAGATAGGCCATTTCGAGACGCAACAAATCACGCGCTCCTAACCCCGCTGGTTTGATCCCTCGCGGGCGCCCCGCTTCGAGGAGTCGATCCCAGACTGCAGGCGCTCCTTCTGCGGGGAGGTACAATTCATAGCCCAATTCACCGGTGTAGCCGGTTCGCGTAACTAGGACCGATCGACCGCACAGGGTGGCGTCCAGGCATTGACGAATCTTCAGTGTCGCCAGTTCTGGGAGGCTGGCTGCCGTCAGAATGTCACGTGAGGCCGGACCCTGGATCGCGATCTGCGCCAGTGTGGATGAATGGTCCTGGACCTTACAGCCCTGGGCCTGCGCGACTTTCTCATGCAGCCATGCGACGATCTTTTCTCTGTTAGACGCGTTGACACAGACGAGAAATTCATACGGTTTCACGTGGTAGATGAAAATGTCGTCCTTGATGCCGCCTTGAGGGGTGCAGATCATGGAGTACTGTGACTGGCGAACAGACAGTTTGGAGACATCGTTCGTGGTGAGGCGCTGTAAGAACGCCAGCGCTCCGGGTCCGGTCACGCTGATGCGGCCCATGTGACTGACATCGAACAGCCCGGCATGGTGGCGAACCGTCTGGTACTCGTCGACGACGCCGGAATATTGGATGGGCATTTCCCAGCCGGCAAAGTCCACGAGCTTGCCCTGTGCCTTGCGATGCGCGTCAATCAGAGGGGTATGTTGCATCGGATGTGTGCGAAGTCCATTCTGAGGGTGAGGGTAGATTAGCGCGCGTTCAGCTCGTCTTATCGGACTTCCAACAATTCCACGTCAAATACGAGCGTCGCATTGGGAGGAATCACGCCGCCGGCTCCACGGGAGCCGTAGCCCAATTGCGGGGGAATAGTCAATTTTCGTTTGCCGCCGACCTTCATCCCAGCCACCCCTTCATCCCATCCCCGAATGACCTTGCCTGAACCGATCGGAAAGGAGAATGGATCGCGGCGGTCCACTGAACTGTCGAACTTGGTCCCATTCGTCAGCCAGCCGGTATAGTGGACAGTGGCGAGGTTTCCCGCCGCTGCTTCGCGGCCGGTTCCCACCACGAGGTCTACGTACTTCAAGCCGGACTCGGTAGTGACTTCAGGATTCGAGCCCGTTTGTTCACTCTGCGCCATGGTTGGCCTCCCTATGCTCATCAATAAGAGGCCTACGATACCGCAAGTCACAAGCCAGAAGCGAGTATTCATGAGTAATTCCTTGTACAACATCGAGTCAGGGGCAGCGAGTCATCTCAGCCGATGTGGGCCACAGCGGCCTAGGCCGAGCGCGTGTCATCGGTCTGGTTCTGAAAAAATCGCAATGCTGGCCGTATAGCCGTGAAGGAAATTGCGTCCTCCGACCGGGCCCACTTCGCCTTGAGCAAAAAACCCTGCGACAGGAATGTCTCCCAGCTGCTCTTGCAGGACGGATGCATCATGGTTCGGGGAGCCGAACAGACCTTTCCCGCGTCCGCAACAACTGAACAGCAGTGCTCCCAGCGGTGTTGATGATTCGGTGAGCCGGGGCGATGCGAGCAAGGCGTGGAGATCTTGGTCTGCGGACTGCGCATCGCGAACTTGGAATTGAACGGTTTGTCCTTCCTGGACGACGTCTCCAATGACGATGGCACCGGTCTGTTGGTCTGCTCCGATCAGATTGCGGATGAGAAAATCCCCACGGGTGAATTGCGCGCGCTGTTCATCCATGGCAATGCCGATATGGAGCGCCCGTTGTGCCTGAGCACGTTCATCCGTGCTCAGTTGTCCGAAAACCGTCTGCAAACAATGCAAGGCAGGAACTCCGCCGAGTTCCTGAATGACGTTGTGCTCCGCCTTGGTCACGATGAATCGATCGCCGATGGGGCGGCAGCCTTGCGAGATGACCGTGCGAACCGAGATATTCCCACCCAGGGCTACGCCGACTAGGCCGTCGGTATAAATCTGATCATCGAGGAACAGTCGATTCTCACCGATGTCCTGCCCACCTCCCGCGAGCCCACCGAGAGCTCGAGCGTCCGGGTAGCGCTCCTCGATGACGGTCAGCACTTCTTGCATGGGGGTGGAAAAGGGATCCGCAAAGAGCAGCATGACCGGTGCCCCCTCACCGGGAAAGTCAGACTCCGGCCACCCGTGCAATGAAAACTGGTCGTGAACGCTTGAAAATGAGAGTCGCAATGGTTGCATGGCGACTCCAGGCAAGTGGGCCGCCCAGAGTGTGGCCGCCGGCCCCGTTTCGACTTCGCGCCCCGTGGCAATGATTCCTTCACCTGTGCAGCCAACGAATGTTTCTGGATCCAGCGCGGTGCGAAGCGCGTGCGAGAGAGCCTCGGCCTGATCTGCATGCTGGGCTGAGATAAACAGAAATGCCACGTCGATTCGAGAGGATCCCAACTGGTCGCGGATGGCCCGCACCAATTCCTCGGCGGCGGCCTGGGCTTCACCCTGTCGGGTGAGGGCGGAGGCAAAGCGGAGTGTCGATGGAGGAGTGACAATCACGGGCTGTATCTTCGAATAGGATCAGATCGGGATCTGCCGGGGCCGGTTAGACACCCGGATTCATGCGTTCAGGTCGATCCAAGGCTAGTTTCTTATAATAGCGCCACATATACGAGTGATAATCGTCGAGCTGGGCGAGCAAATAGTGCAGTTCGCTCGGGTCCTGCGTTTCTAATGCCCGAGTCATCCGAGCCTTCAAGAATTCTGCAAATTTGTCGGTCTTGTCGAGCGCTGTCAGAAGCGCGAGGCCGCCCCCGATATGATAATCAGACATAGCCCTCCCTGAGCCAAACTGATGAGCAGGAGAATAGCCGTGGAGCCCTCTAAATGCAAGGTGCCTGAGCATTCGCCGGTGACTCTGAGCTGTGTTAGGGGCTTGTCGTGGTGCCGGTGGAAAGGAGCGCTCGCAGGCGGGAGATTGAGATGGCGTCGGCCCGATGCCCGTCCCGTCCGACGACGGTGGTGGCACCGGTGAGCGCATTGAGGATCGCTTCTTCCGTGGCCTCCACGGTGGCGGTGATCACTGGGTTGAGATGGGTGTCGGCCAGCTGGGTGAGTGAAAAGGTGGGCTCGGCGGGGTAATGAGGAATGACGTTACCGGTGGAGAACGCCAGCATAAAGTCTCCGCTCCCGTGGCGAGCGGTCGAGCCTGTTCGGGCAAGCCCTAATGCGGCTCGCTTTCCTAGACGGGTCAGTTGCCGACTGTCCAGCGGGGCATCGGTGGCAATGATGACGATGATCGACCCTTCGGCATTGCCGGCGGTTCCTTCGCCCAACACGAGAAGGCTCTCCGGCCTCTGGTTCGGCAACAGGCTCGACTGAGCCCGTTCGGGGTCATAGCGTTGACCGACCGGCACCCCGCCCATCGTGAGTTCGGCGCGACGGCCGTGGTTGGCGTTGACCAGCACCCCGACCGTAAATCCTCCGTTGACGTCGGGGAGCCGTCGCGAGGCCGTGCCGATGCCTCCCTTGAACCCATAGGAAATCATGCCGGTGCCGGCTCCGACGCTGCCTTCCGTGACGGGGCCTGACGACGCTTCGTCCAATGCCTGCATGACATCGGCTTCCGAAACATGGCGCCCCTGGATGTCGTTCAGGAGGCCGTCATCGCATTCCGCAACGACAGGGGTCAGGGTATCATCGGTGATGCCGATACCAGGATATTGCCGGAGCATCCAGCTGATGACTCCGTTGGCCACACGAGGCACGTTGAGTGTGTTGGTCAATGCGATGGGATATTCGAGAAAGCCTGATTCCGCCACCCAGGCCAAGCCGGTCATTTCACCGGTGCCGTTCAAGACGAACGCTCCCGCCGGGACTTTCTTGCGCCACACATCGTCTCGAGGCACGATGACCGTCACGCCGGTTCTGACCGGTCCCTGTCCCGGCTTCAGAGGGCCGTCTCCTCGCGACAACGTCAGCTGTCCGACCTTCACGCCTGGCACATCGGTGATGGCGTTCAGAGGCCCCGGCTGCAGTTGTCCGAGTTTCAATCCGAGGGCACGCGCCCGTACCCTGATCTGGTCTGAGTCGGTCGAAGCATCCAGGCTCCAGACAGGGGAAGCGAGGGCAGTCAGAAGGGTTACGGCGCAGGCCGTGGCCGCGTAGAAACCGGTTTTCGATTGTTTCATCCCTGACACAACATCCCTCCGCTCATGAGTGGGCACAACCGGTTGGCTGCCTTAGATCTCATAGGTTGTGTTTTTGGTTGGGACCACCACCGTCATTCGGGGGTGCTCACCCTGGATGGCTGCGCCCAGCGACAGCGCTTGTTTTTCCTCTCCATGAACCACAAACACTTTGTGGGGCGCTGGAGAAATGGCCCTTACGTAGGCGAGCAGATCGTTCCGGTCTGCATGGGCCGACAGCCCGTTAAAGACGACGACCTGGGCGCGACATGGAGTCGGAATTCCATAAATCGGGACGACATCCCATCCTTCGACGAGACGACGGCCCAGGGTATGTTCGGCCTGGAACCCCACAATCGCGATGATGTTCGCTTCGTCTTGGATGGCATGTTTGAGATGGTGCACGACGCGGCCTCCCTCGCACATGCCCGAGGACGCGATGATCACGCAAGGGCCTTTCAGGCTGTTCAATCGCTTGCTTTCCTCCACCGATGATACATAACGAATATAGCGGGCGGCGAACGGATCTCCTTCCGAGGTGAAGGTGCGGAACGTCTCCTCGTCGTAACACTCAGGGTGCTTCCTGAACACGTCCGTGACCTTCGATGCCAGGGGGGAGTCGATATAAATTGGAAGTGGATCGATCCGTCCCGCGGCCACCAATCGTTTGATTCGCATGACCAGGTCTTGCGTCCGTCCGAGCGCAAAGGCGGGCACGATGATCTTGCTGTTGTGCGCCTTGGCATGTGCGACCAGTTGTTGGGCTTTCTGTGTGAGTGCCTCGCCGGCTTCTTCGTGGAGGCGATCGCCGTAGGTCGATTCGATGATCAGGACATCGCAACTCGGCGGCGGGGTGGGATCGCGGAGGATCGGCATCTGGGAACGTCCGAGGTCGCCTGAAAAGAGGATGGTCGTGCTGTTGCCGCGCGCGGTGTATTTAAGCCGAATTGCGGCGGACCCCAAAATGTGGCCGACGTCGTGGAACGAGGCGGTCACGCGCGGGGCGACCTTGATGGTATCGCCGTAGCGTGCGCCAGCGAACCGGCGGCGGATGGCGCGGGCGTCGCGGGCATCATAGAACGGCTGTAGGCAACCCTTGCCGCGACGGTTTTCTTTTTGGTTCAGATACGCGCAATCGCTTTCTTGAAGGCGGGCCGAGTCTTCCAGCATCACGGCAGCGAGATCGACGGTCGCGCGAGTCATGTGCACGTTCCCTCGAAACTGGTGTTTGGCCAGGACAGGAAGGGCTCCCGAGTGATCGATATGGGCATGTGAGAGCAGTACGGCCTGGATGGAGCGTGGATCGAATCCTAAAAATCGGTTCTGTCGATCCGCTTCTTGCCGCTGTCCCTGGAAGAGTCCGCAGTCCATTAGGATTCGGTGGCCGGGCATTTCCAAGAGGTGGCGACTTCCCGTAACGGATCGTGCTGCTCCGTGAAATGAGAGGTTCACTGGGGCGAGGGTCCTCCATGGTTCCGGATGATGAGGTCCCAAGCTTGCTGGGCTGTTTCGGCAAAGTGAAAGAGCGAGAGGTCGTCGGCTCCGATCAGACCTTCTTCGATCAGCAGCGGCCAGTTGATGAGACGTTCCCAAAATGCTTGGCCCACGAGGACGATCGTGATGTTGCGGGTTTTGCCCGTTTGGAGAAGGGTCAGTGTCTCGAACAGTTCGTCGAGCGTGCCGAACCCACCGGGGAACACGACCAAGGCTCTGGCGCGGAGGAGGAAATGCATCTTGCGTAGGGCGAAATAACGAAATTGGAAACAGAGATCCGGGGTGATGTAGGGATTGGGGTGTTGTTCGTGAGGGAGTGTGATGTTAAGCCCCATGGATTTCGCGCTCGCGTCCGCCGCTCCACGGTTGGCTGCCTCCATGATGCCGGGTCCCCCGCCGGTGACGATGACGTAGTCGCACTGTCCGTCGAGTTGACAGGTGGCGGAGACGAGATGGCCGAACTCTCGGGCGATGTCATAGTAGTGTGCAAGGGCCAGCCGACGTTCCGCAACGGCAACGTGCTGTTGCAGCGTTCGATCTTGTGGGCAGGCTTGCAATTCCGCCGTGGCCTGCTCCAGGGCCTGGCGGGCGAGCGAGGGTTCGAGGAGTCTTGCGCTGCCGAAGACGACAATGGTCGAACGGATGCCCTGCTCTGCCTGAATCAGTTCCGGCTTGAGCAGCTCCAGCCCCAAGCGCATGGGGCGGAGCTCGTCGCGTTGGAGAAAGTCGATGTCGCGATCGGCCGGGATATAGGAGGCGGACGTGACGGCGTTCTGACGGCCCGGGGAATCGTCGGATGAACCTGCACCCATGGCCGGCATTATAACGAGATGCTCTGCGGGCGGCAATTCTCGTGTCCGGATGGCTGCAGAGGACGGTCAGAACGGATAGGGGGTGAAAAGTGGTTCTGGCCCGTGACGGACAAAGGCCTGGTGGATGATCACCCAGTCGGAATCGCAAATCAGTTCGAAGGCGTCCGCACCGAAGCCCGACCGTGACATGATCAGGTCGGGATCCACTGGAGACCAGGGTTTGGCAAGCCATCCGAAGTTGACCCGGGAATATTTCGCGTTGAGAAACCGATAGATCACGGTGGTTCCCGATTCGGCCTCGGCCATGGAGTCTGGGGCTCCCAGCACATTGACGACATCCGCCAATGTTGTGCGGCCTTCAGTGATGAAGGCGACATGTTGCGGCGTGAGAGGCGTGTTGATGGTGAGGCGTGCGACATTGCAGCCTGCCAGGGTTGCGCTGGCCACGGTCGTGAGAAGCAGCGCGCGCAGGAGGTTCCAGGGGGTCATGGTCTCAATCCCCCCAGGGCCAAAAACGGAACTCCATCCCTTCTGTTCGTTTTGAGGCAATCACTTCCTCCACCGTTCCTTCTCGATTGATCAACACGAACAGGTCGTCGCTCTTGACGGAGACGCGGGAAAAGTTCACCAGGATCAAGAGCAAACTTCCGACCTTGGCATCGTAACGGTAGTACTGAAACAGGTCGCGTCCATTTAGTTGAAGGATCCGGTCCGGTGCGCCTAGCTGCGCTATGACATCCGCTCTCGTCGTGATCCCTTTTTTGATCGAATTGATGGTCTCTGTCTTGAGCTCGTCGCCAAGTGTTCCTCGGCTAAACGCGCAGGCGTTCAGCGTCAGTATCATGACGGCGAGAAGTACGCCGGCTATTCGCATGCGGAACCCTCCTCCTGAGACACATGTGGATGGGATCGGCTAGGCATTGCTGTCGGTGACGTGGGTGTTGGGTAGGACAAAATCGGATTCATACATCTCGTAGGTTGATGGAGAAAGCCCGACCCGATCATAGACATGTTTGGCGACGCGATTGCTTGCCTCGACATAAAGCCGGACACCGCACACGTCGGCTCGCGAATGTGCCAGGTCGATGATGGTGCGATGCATGCGCCGGTAGACGCCCTTTCGTCGCCATGCCGGGTGAACGTATACGCTTTGGATCCACCAAAACTGGGCATTCCGCCAGTCACTCCATTCGTACGTGATGAGCAGTTGTCCCACGGTCACTGTATCGGCTTGAGTCTCCTGCCGCAAGTCCGCGACGAAATACTGGCCTCGCTCAGGCTGATCGATGACGGCTTGGGTTCCCATGCGTAGCCGTGTCCGGTCCAAGGTTCGCTGTTCCGTCTCCAACGCCATGGCGGCGCTGAATGCTGTCAGGGTCTCTAGGTCCTCAAGAGTTGCCGGACGCACGATCAGGTGATCGGCCAGCGTCATGACGGATTCCCGGTCGGTGACGTGAGCCAGCCTGGCAAGGGACGGTACAACCCGGCGGAGAATTCCAACTTCAAGGCCTCTTCCGGCAGAAGGTTCAGCGGGTGCAACTGAGTCTTTGGGATCATGGCCAAGTATCCGGTAAAGGGGTGGATTGCCGTGGGGACGAACACCATGACCAGCTCGGCCATCGGTGCGATCTGAAGCGCCTGTGGCGGAGCGCCCATAACGAGGCCTAGGGCCCAGAGTCCATCACGCGGGAAAGGAAAGGCGACCACGGTGCTTTGTCCGAAGCGTGCTTTGTAGTTCAGCAGGTCGGTCATGCTTTTCAGGGTCAGGTAGATGCTGCGGATCAAGGGAATCCGTTCGAGAGTCGCCTCGGTCCAACGTACGAGTCGTTGTCCGATGACGTGGGTTGCGATGGCGCCGACCGTGAGTACCATGCCGGTGAGAAGGAGGATTCCCAAGCCGGGGGCGTACGGTTGCATCTGCCGACCGATGAGATCGAGCAAGAACGAATCCAACGTCTCAAACATGGCCGCCAGGATGAGAAAGGTCGTCCATGCCGGAAGGAGAACGATGAGTCCCGTGAGGAAGATGCGTCCGAGCCGATGAGAAGAAGTCACGCCGAGTCCCGGGTTCCGGTGGTCGAATGTCAAAGAGGTGAACTACGATACCAGATACGAAACGAGATTTGGTATCTTCTTGATCTGTCGCTTCATTTGGACTATCTTTCCTCTAACATTTCAGTCACCCGCTTCGGGTGAGATTGCGAGAGACATTGTGACCAACGACGTGCGAAAAAAAGTCAACCTCGACAAGGATCTATTGGCCATTCTCTGTTGTCCGGAAACGAAACAAGGCGTGGTTCTTGCCGACGATCTGCTGATTCAAAAAGTGAACGGCGCGATCGAACGTGGGTCGCTGAAAAACAAGGCGCAGAAGCCCGTCACGGAAAAACTCGACGGGGGGTTGATCCGATCGGACAACCAGATTCTCTATCCCGTACGCGAAGACATTCCCGTCATGCTGATCGACGAAGGTATCCCCCTCGAACAGGTTGCCTAGTCGCTGCCCCTCGCAATTTTTTCTTCAGCACATCATACCCGCCGGCCGGCGTTGTGTCCCCTCTATCAGCGTCGTGGATGTCCAACGTATGGCCCCATTGTAAGCGTGACGGCGGAAGGCGCAAGCCGTGGGTGAAGGCGCTGCGTTGGACCTGCTCTGACAGGCGTCAGGGTGTGAGCAGTCCACCCTCTGCCGAGGCCTTTTCAGTCTTTGAGCCGGTAGAGGATCCGCACTGAGCGCAGAGGTACTCGTAGAGATTGCCGGTGGGCAGAACGAGCAGGAGTCGTTGACGGGTTGGGGTGGCTTGGCGGCAATTCCCGCAGTAGAGTAAGGAGGCGTTAAACGAATCGTATTGGTCCGTTGAGTGCTGTCCCTCAGGTGAAGGCGTCGATCGTGGTCGTATGGCGCGCGGGGGCCAGTTGGGCGGTGACGGTCTGTTCGGAGGTCGCTGCATGGCGGCTATTTTACTGAGGGAAAAGTGTGCGGCGCAACGCCTGAAGACAGTTTTCCGAGCATTTAGGAATGACCGATCCTCTGGTCTCCATGAGGTCCACACTCATCACTGCTTTTGCCACGACAAATCCACCAGACTGAACGGATAACCTGAACCACGACATAGAGCGCGAGGCCGGAGAGCAACCCGTATAGCCAGGCTTTACTCCATGGCCACAAGTCAGGTGCGTGCAAGACCACGGCAAGCGCAATATGGCCCCCCAAGCCGAGACAGATGGCGAAGATGATCCACTCACGGGCCATAGTCGCCCTCGGAGGAGGCCATGACAAAGGATGAGCCTGGAGACAAACGACAGGCGGTCAAACGGAGGTCTTGGCAGATTCGATCTCGGTTGCCGTGATCAAACTGGACAGATAATCCGCCACGAAGGTCAAGGCTTCCTCGCGTCCGTCGGCTCGTCGGCCTTTTTCACGACGCTGCACGGAGAGCTCGTGGTCCAAGTCAGATTTCACTTCCGTCAGCACACGTTGCAGTGTCGTCGGAGTGATGTTGGTATCCATGTCTTCGAGTTCCTGGCAGCGGTCCAACACCCAGTTTAAACCCTCGATGCGGCCGGCATAGTGTTCCTGCTCGGCAGTATCGATCCGAGACATGGTCGTCGCGAACGTTTGGGCTTCGTACACCAGGTTATAGAAACTCGTAACGGCGCGTTGTAACGTGGGATTCATAGTTCTCCTTGGCTCATGAATAGGTTCTGGTGATTATACCTGAGATTGGGGAGGCGACAAGGTATTTTTTTGTTGGACGCTGACTTACGTGAATAGGAGAGAATGGAACTCGTTCATGAACCCGTAGTAGAGGGGAGCAAAATCTTTCAGGCTATCGGGACTATTCTCCTTGAGGCGTTTGAAAAAAAACACTTGGGCGCGTGGATCTAACTGTTCGAGGAGCCGACTGAGCTGCGCCATTGTGTAACTGCCGGTCGGAACACTCAGCACATAATGCACCAGCCGCTCGACAAACTGTTGCCCCACATACTCGCTAGTGAGAAGGCCTTCCGGAATCTTGCCTGATGCGAGATACTCGTCGAAGGGAATCGCTTGTGCCGCAAAAGGGATCGACTGCTGCGGACGGGAGGTCACGCTGAGGCTACCTCGTTGATGAGAAGGGAATAGAACGACATTGGAATCACTCTACTCAAGCCCCTCGGGTCCGTCAAGTGGACAGAAGCAGCAGGTCGATCTGGGTCGAAAGGCTGAGTCTTTGGTAGAAGAAGGGGCAATGCGCTCCCTCTGGATTGGCAGAATCCAGTGTTGTCCATATTGGCGCTAGCTCTCGATGGCAGATGGATGTGCCGGTTGCGCGGTGCTTATGCGTGGATGGTCCGTCGACAATTGCAACGGCTAGCTTGACAGTCTTTACGCATGGCCGGTAGAATCCCGCTTCTCCTATCTGGTCTGGCGGAAGCGGGAATAGCTCAGTGGTAGAGCATCGCCTTGCCAAGGCGAGGGTCGCGGGTTCAAATCCCGTTTCCCGCTCCAATTTTTCAATCAGTTACGTATAACGTCTCTTCCCTTCTCCCTTCCCATAGGCGGTTTATCGGCGGTCTAAGGCATGTCCACTGGCCAAAGTGTGGGCAGATGCCGGAAGGCGTCCACGTGTCAGTGTCAGATGGGAGAAGAATCGACTTCCTCAAATTCTGTGTATGCACACGCTTATGTCGCAGCCGATCTCGCTTCAGACTTGGTCGGGATAAAGGAGCTGAGTGTAGTGTGACTGATCGTTCCCTGAAACCTAAACCACGCCGTCTAGGAGATGCGGCATCTCTGGTAGGACGGTTTGGGGTGCCTTTTGGAAACTTGCGGGGCGAAAGGTTTGGGAGTGGACCATCGGATTGGAGTTCAGCGAGCAAAGTGAAGAGAGGTGGTCATTGAGTTCAGCGAAGGTTTCGGAATCCGTACTTCTTCTAGCAGGCTGCGGAAAAACTCGATTGTTGCGTAATACGCCGCGATCAGCTCACGTGCGTGTCGGTGTCAGAATAGCCCGCAGGATGCGCAAAAAGGCCGTCCAGCAAGGCCGCAGCGAGCGAAGAGGCGAATCGTACTCTCTGCCGTACGTTGAGCGTCTGAGCGATGCGAGAACGCCGCTGGCGGACTTTTTCCGCATCCTGCTAGGCCTTGATCCAACGTTTGGGAACAGACGCGAGCGAGACCTTCATTCGAAAATCTGCTCAGTGGGCCTGTGGGGGATTCCGCTTGTTGGTCTTCTCCACTCCCACGGCGGCACCGGATTGGGATCAGACCAGAGTCCCCGCTTCGCAGCCGGGCTTCACTTTCTAAATCCCCCAACTGCGAATTCTTCGAGTACCGTCGGAACCACCACGCCAGCCCAGCCTTGAGCAGTTCTTGATTCAGGCTCCGGCCATCCGGCAGCGTCACCTGAGCTAGTGGCCGACCGTAGCGATCGCGCCCTACTACCTGCACGAGGACGCGTTTCCTGAAGGCCTGCGCTGATGAGGACTGTTTGGCCCCTGTCCCGTAGGGCTGGTTCTTTTCCGGACAATCAATTCCATTGAGTGGACCCTGCTCGGCTTTCCCGTCATGCAGGAACCGGATGGAGTCCGCCTCGATCACGCCCACGATCTGGCCTCTAAATTCCCCTGCCAGGGCCTCACCAGTGAGGAAGAGACGAGAGAGGACTGACAGCACAAGGATGGACATCGTGGCAAGTATAAGACGGATACAACGAAGGAGCTTTCTGACGGGAAGAAATCAACGCTAGATGAAGCGATAAAAATATCGGCAATATCCCTGCTGAAGTCGCTACGAATCAAGACTTTCGGGCATCTGCTTTGACTGCAATAGAAGCAGACTTCCTCAGCAATCAGGAGTTTCTCAATAAGCTCAAAGCAGCGGCTAGGCAATAATATCAACTATTCTGAGCGAGGGCGGGGTGTAGGCAGCACAGGAAGGATCGCACATTCAGTCGATGCAGGTGGTAGTGGTTCATAGGTCTCAACAAAATCCTTCCCCCCACGTCTACACGGTGTCTACACCGGCGACTGGAAAGATCCCGCGTCTAGGTCGCATGTTTCGTCGAACTCGGGGCCCTGATGATGGTGGCATCCACAATGGTTTCGGTCGCGACCCGGTAGCCACGAGCCTGCAAATGGGCGTTGCAGTCTCGAAACCTGTCGGGCCGAGACGATGGGTTTCCGACGCGTGCCGAAACCGACAGACCCTGGTCTCATCTGGGACTGGTTCCATCCTAGATCAATACCGACAAAGGTGCGCATGACGAGCGAGTCGTACAGCGCCTCCTCCACGGCCGGATCAGAGAGATGGAACCGCTGTTGCAGGAAATCGATCCACAGCATCCGTTCCAGCCCCACCGGGTGACGCCCGCCGTCTTCAAAGCAGGATACACCAGGGCGATGACGGCACAGAGGGGGGCCCAGGGCACCACCCGTGTCATCTCGGCGAGAAACACCTCGCGGCGGGTCATCTTACAGAAGACTCAACTCCGGTGGCCGTCGCAACGGTCATCTGCTTCATGGGTGTGGTTTCCGTGTGGTGGATTTGGTGGCATTCTCATCCTAGAGGGAGACTGCCGAGAAAAGAATTATGCAGAGGTTCCCTAGAGGCCTTGATTAGGGTTTCCCCGGGGGCCTAGCCTATCTCTGTAGAGGAAAAGAGTTGGAGCGAGGAACGATGTCCTACTCCCCCCAACCCGCTTCTCGGGCCCCACCGTCTAACCCAGCAATCTCCTGGTACTCATTCAGGATAGGTTCAGGCTCAGCAGGTACGTCCTCAGATTCGGGACAGTCAAGGCTGTCGTTCTCCAGCATCACAGGGAGGGGGAGCCATGGAGCCTACGCGAAAGCTCGACCAATCTCACTCCTGGAATAGCCAGTCATACGGTGAATCTGAACCGGATTTTGGTTCAAACGGCCGTGAGATTCCGGAGTGGGAAACTAAATTAGGAAAGATTGTCTTCTACGTGACCATCGCAATGAGCATATGGTTCTTCTACTGGCTGAATGGCATTCAGTGCCCTTGTCCGAACTAGGTAGAGGCTTGGCAACGGCTGAGCGACAGGTGCACTTCCTGACATATGAGCCTGTTGCTCGTGACCTGTCTCCAACCAGGTCCCCACGCTTTTGGAGAGCGATCAGGCCACCTGAGACTCATCCTGCCCCCATCTCAGTTCTTTCTCAGTTCTTTGTTCGTGTTGTGATTACGAAATATTTCGCCCGCGGCGCAGTTGAGCCCGGCTTCACAGCCGGGGGCTCTCCACAGACAGCCCGGACAAGATTGACGTCTTCTCGGAAAATGACGGCACTTCAAAACTGGAGTGCGCTAACGGCTTCGGCGGTCGCGGACGAAAGGAGCGGCCCCATGAAGCGGTCGAAATTCTCCGAGGAGCAGGTCATCTACGCCCTCCGCCAAGCGGAAGCCGGCACGCCGGGCGGTGACCGCTGTCGGCAGTTCGGGGTGGCCGAAGCCACGTTCTACGCCTGGAAAACGAAGTAGGCGCATCTGGGCGGGAGCGAACTGCGGCGACTCCGCCAGCTGGAAGAAGAAAACAGTCGATTGAAACGGCTGGTCGCCGATCTCTCGCTCGACAAGCACAGGCTGTCGGAGGCCCTGCGAAAAAAAGTCTAAGGCCCGCACGCAGTCGAGAACTGGCTGGCTGGTTTCAGGACACCTTCCAGGTCAGTTGCATGCGAGCCTGTCGTTTGGCGCAGTTTGGTCGAGGCTCCTGGTATCAACGAAGCCAGGCAAAGGACCAATCCGCCTTGCGGATGCGCATTCGCGATCTGGCCCATGCCCGGCCTCGGTTTGGGTATGTACGGCTCTGGGTGTTGCTGCGTCGGGAAGGCTGGCTGGTAATCGGAAACGCGTCCGACGACTGTACAGGCTCGATGGCTTGCAACTGCGCATGCGAGTGCGGCACCGGAAACATATCGCGTTGCATCGTGGCCCGGCTCCGATTCCCACTGGCCCGACCGAGCGCTGGAGCATGGATTTTGTGCATGATACGCTCGCGGATGGGCGGCCGTTTCGAGTCTTGACGGTCGTTGATCACTGGAGTCGCCACAGTCCGTTATTGGAGGCCGGATTTCGGATGTCGGGGGGGACGGTGAGTTACGCCCTCGATCGTGTCCTTGGCGAAGGGCCGGGACCATGCTCGATCACGTGGGCTTGTTCGACATCGCCATTCTCATGGCCGCGGCCCGGCGTGTTCGCGTCTGGCCGCACCCCATAATGGTCCAGCACCTGCCGATACCGCTCGTTGAAGGTCCGGCCGCCCTCGCGCAGGTCATGGGTGGCCGCCGACAAATTGTCCGTCCGGTGGAGGGCCGGGACCCGCCCCAGTTCCCACACCGCCGTCTGAAACCCCGCGATCAGCGCCTCGAAGCTCTCTGACACACAGATCGCGCCGGTCTCCCAGTTCGAGTATGGGAGGACGAAGTGATAGAAGAGGTGATCGAACGGCTGCCCGTTGAGTGTAATGCCCAGCGAGCCCATGGCGGTGAAATCGCTCTGGGCGTACTCGCCCGGACGATGGCGCTGCGGAAACATCACCTCCCGCTCGGGCCCGTGGGTGGCTCGCCAGCGCCGGATCCGGCGCTGCAAGGTGCGGAGTTGGCCGTCGGCCAAGGGCACCTCGGCCGCCCCCGCAGGGTCTCGAAGATCGTCGTCGCCTCGAGGCTGGGGGCCTCGACCAACAGCGCCTCAATCTCCGGCCAGATGGCGGCAAAGGGATCGGGGCGCGTCCGATACTGCCGGGGCCCCGTGCGCTGACTGGGGAGCGCACCCATCCGATACCGCCGGGCCGTGTTCTCACTCATCCCTAACCGCATGGCTGCTGTTGTGAGTGGTGTGCCTGTGCCGAGTTCCATCATCAGTCTCCTCACTTGCCGGTCCGTGACCATTCGCCCTCCCTTGGTAGAGCGGAGAGGGTACAGGACCGGCGGTTAGGAAGCGCGGCACCCCGCAGTTCTAATTGTCGCTGAACACAGGTGTTCGACCCGCTTCAGGAAGCTCTGACCATGACGGAATGACGGATCAGTGACGACAACGCGAGCTGTTCGCGCAGCCATGTCGGAGACATGCTGCCGGCTCCACGACCCAACTCGCGAGCTCGATCGTTACATGGTAGATGGTAGAAAAACTTCCGGCTAGTCAGCGTTGAGCGTGGTGAAGGGAATCGAATGGTCCGACCGCCACTGCGTCGTTCCTGCCAATCTCACCTGTGCCTAATTGAATAGGCGAAACAGATCAACGGTAAGACTGACGCCATAGGTCGGGCCAAAGTCGCTCCTGCTAATGTTCCCGAGACTATCATTCCAAGTCTCCAACCGCACAGGTCCCCCGGTGAGAGCAGCCGACCAAAAGAATTGTTTTCGGCTTTGTCCGACTCCATTGACAAATATTCCTGAATCCCAGGTGAGGGCCACCTCTACTTCCCATGTAGGGACTGTTTCGCCTTTGTGGTTTTGGGCATATTGTCCAATGGCAAGCGCAGGTTGAACAATTCGTGAAGTCTGCTTTGTGGCATGCAGCACGGCCCCATCTTCCTGGAGACTCACCCGTCCCAGGATCGATGTCCGCACACTCACGGCTCCCCAGTCCCCACGATACAAATCGGGTGTCACCTGAAGGCGACGGATACCGGTCCTAAGAAACACCTCTTGATAGAGTGTGCCGACTGAGAACCCGCCGCCGAAAAATACGGCCTTGGGCTGAAACAGGGGAAGCCACTTCGTCACGGATCCGTCGATCATGACATCTGTGTCTCGCCGCGACTGGAATGTCGGCACAGGCGGGAGGTGGCGAAGTTGATGCACGACTTTATTCTGGAAGAATTCACTGGGTTCGTTGCTCGTGGGACTGATGCCTGCCGTGAGATTCGTGCTCCATCCAGACCATTGGTCGCCCCAATGTTGCGTCCAACTGAGTGTGATGAGATTGAGCCCCAATGTCTGAGAGATTGTGGAATCATACTTTGCGCCCGCTCCATCCGTCGGCGTAAATCGATCGAGCGTCAGCCCCGTGGTGAATGTTGAATACTGATCTGGGAACGCGAGGCTGCCCCAATGGACAGAAGGGGCGGGGGCTTCACCAAATGCCTGGGTATTGGCAAGGATCACAATAAGGAGCAAGGCAACCACCGTTTTCGACACAAGAAACACGCGATCTCCTTTCAACCGTGGCGTCGCTTCTCTGGCCACGTACAGATCATGACGGTTTGTGGGGCCAGGGCATTGTCACAGACAGCTTGTCCAGCTGTCTGGCAGATGACCCTCCTGCCGTACGGGCCTAGGTTAGGGGATCCATCCAGCTCACCCGCTATCAGCGTGGCGCTCTCAACCACGTCGGGCTCAACAAAGCGTCGCCCCATGATGAGCCGGCAACATTCAACTGGGTCGTCGCAGCAAAATCGTCTACCGCATGGCTGACCTGGGACGTGTTCGTTTGACTGCGGTAACTGGTTTGAATCGATAGGGCCGTGTCCGCTAGTCCAAGCCGTTAGGTCTGCCAGTCCCACCGCGTGGTCGCGCTGAGCGCGTTCTGATCGAACCCGAACGGCGTTTGAGTTCGACTGTAGATGGTTTGGACTTGCAGGCTGGAATGTTCCCCCAACTGGTATGCGAGGCGCAACCTGCGCCGCCGAGGTGTCCCGCCATTGATGGGTGAGTCGGTCTTGATCCGCGGTCACGCTCAACCCCGACTCAAAGGTGAGCCCGCTCAGCGGCGAGAGACGGCCTGCCAGGCGGTGCTGCTGATGTAGTGCCTGGGGCGACTCTGGCAGGTGAGCAGTCGTGTACTGCGAATTCGCCTGAAGCGCGAGCCCCCAGAGCCGATACTCGATTCCGCCCTCCACGGTATCGAAATCTTGCGACAGGCCGGCACCACCCACGCTGGTCAGCAGCCGCTCCACCGTTTGCTGTTGTAGGTAAGAGAGCCGCACGACGGGTCGATTGGCGGCATGGAGATCGATGCCAAGACGCTTCTGAAGCTGCGTTGCGATGGGCCGGCTAGGGTTGCGGTCGATATTGCTGGTCCGCTCCTCTATGGCTGCGCTCAGGATGGCCTGGTTGGTCGCCCAGTTCATCCAGATGGAATGCGTCGTTTGAGCGGGGTCTTGTGCGGCGGCTGCCCCCGCCGCACGGTAGCCGACTCCATACTGCAGCGGACCTTCGACTCCGCGAAGGCCAAGCCGCACTGCCTGATGGCGGCTATCCCGGGTCTGATCAACGTGACCCTCGTCTGGTCCCACATAGGACAGTGCACCGTGGCCGGCAAGGTGTGTCCCCAGCAACGGTCCTTGAGTCCTCACGCTTACCTCGAAAAGACCCGTGTTGGGGGCGAGACGTCCCGGGGTGAGAAGGAAGGGCGTATGGTACGCAACGTCCAGTGGCAGGAGCCGATTCAGTACATTCGGTGAAGGGCTCGGCGATGGGGAACTAGGGACGGAGAGGGACTGAGCCACTGTCGCGACTGGCGCGAAAAGAACAGGCATGCTGAGGAGTCCATCCTGCCAAAAACTTCGCATCCTGCGCCAGCCATACCTCCGTTGATGCAGTGCCCTTGTAACATGTTCCGGGCTCCTCAAAAAGATCGTTTCAACACCGCATCCATTTTCTCCGACGGACTTCGTGTCTGGATGCAGGATGCATAAGCGAGAGGATCAATGCTTTCCCGCGTCCCCGAGCACCCAGCTCCCACGACCTGATGCAGGTGACGGCGTCCTCCGATCCTTGTCGGTTCAAAAGAGCTGCCTGCAGGTATTTGAATGTACCATGGAGACGCTGGGCAGTTTCGGCGTTTGCTACCGTTTTTGCGAGGGAGGGGCTGATCGTCCAAGCGTGCGGAGCCTGTGTAGCAGGCTTTCTGCGGCAGAGAGTTCCTCTGCGGTCAATGGGGCATGGCCAAATCGGACTCGAGTGTAGAGATGAGTCAGGGCGTCGGCAGAGGGCCAGGCCTCGGACCATTGCTCGCGAACATGGCGAAGAAATTCCAGCGGCGTGGCGCTTGCAGGCTTCACAATGCCGTGCTGCGCAAAGCAGTCGACCATGGTGCTGTACAGGATGATGACGACGCGTTGATTGGCCGAATAGAGATCCTGCCGGGCTGCTCCATTCCCGAGCTGGCGCAGCATTAGCATCACCACATAGCTCGCGCCGATTGCCATTATGAGGAAGATAGCCGTCTGCGGAATGCCGGCCGGCGTGAGTGCCTTCATGAATCGGCCGAGCATGGTGGAACCCTGCCCCAGCATGGCGGTCAGGGACTCAGACATTTTCGCACGCACTACCTCTCCGCTTTCCCGAATGCCCTGCACGACGGCAAATTGGTCGCTCGCGCTGTAGTGGACGAAGAGGCGATCCCATTTGAGTCGGAGCGAATCCATCACGCTGCTGGCGGATTGCCACCAGGTTGGCATGGTCGCATCGGGGGCGGGAGGGGTGGGATCCATCGTGATCCAGCCCGATTGTGGGAAATAGACCTCCACCCAGGCATGGGCGTCTCGTTGACGAACCGTATAATAATGTCCGAATTCATTCCATTCGGTTGCCAGAAATCCCGTCACCAACCGCGCGGGAATCCCAACCGTGCGAAGGAGCATCACCATCGCGGTGGCATAGTGTTCGCAGTACCCTGTTTTTCGAGTCAGAAGAAAGTCTTCCAAGGGATGAGCAGACTGTAGTGAGGGCACATCCAAGTTGTAGCGATAGTTGGTCAGTAAGTGCGTGTGGATCAGTCGTACGGTTTCCGAGACGCTGGTGGCCGGTTGGGTCACTCGGCGCGCCAGATCGATGACGCGTGCGTCGACGGCAGGAACCTGGAGATACTGTTGGACGACAAACTCAGGATACAGAAACGCGGTGGCTCTGGCCTCTGTCGATATCACGGTGACCGGGAGAGAGTAGGCCGTATATTGGATGCGGGTATGGGAGGGAAACGGGAGGTGTAGGGAGCCCATGAGATCGGATTGCACCGAGAGGAAATTGCCCTTGACCGAGACTGGGAGCGGGGCACCGAACAGCACCGCCGTATCGAGCGGCTCAAGAAGAATCTCCTGCCGAAGACCACGGGCCGGGGCCGCAGATGGTTTGATGCCGGGCGTTCGGAGCGTAAACGTTCCCTGAGGGAGTTCCGTGAGCATGCGACGGTGTGACAGGCTATTGCTCCAGGATTTTCCGTTGTATTGGTTGTAGGCGACTCCGCGGAGATAGAGGGGCTCTCGCCTGGATTCGTCGCCGACGGCGTCTGGCAACTCCACCCGCATCACGATGCTGGGGTCTTGCTTTACCGGACCGATGGCTCCCAGATCGACCTGCTCGGTAAAGCCCGTGGTGCGCAGACTTTCTCTATGGTTGTTCTGGAAGAAGCCCACCCCGATTCGTGGAATGGAGAAAAAGAACAGTACTGTGAGGCCGAATGCGCCGGCTGCCATGGCGTTGGTCGTCCAGAAAAAGCGGGAAGTAATGTGAGCCAGCGACGAGGGAGACGGCGCTTCGTCAATGCCGGTCGGTTGGTCGCCTGGGTACTCGTCCCGCTCTTTCACGAGGTGATAGAGGAGCAGGGTCCAGACTCCGGCCACGAGGTAGACGAGAAAGAAGGGCGCGTACCAGACCTGCGTGGTGAGTGCGGCAGAGGCCAAGAGCGCGATCAGACTAATCGCATAAAGATGTAGGAAGTCTCGTCGTTGATCGAGGTTCGACAGTTTATTCACCAAGAGCATGACTAAAAAGTGAATCCCGGCTGGCAGGAGTTCTTGCGACACGAGCAGGAGGTCGATCCAGAAGCCGACGAACGCGAGCAGGAGAAATACATTCCACGTGAGTGCGGAGAAGCGTAGATGGAGCAAGAGGCCGGAGATCAAGGACGCGTGATTCGTGCGCAGGAGTGCCATGGCAAATGCAACACCTGCCAGGGTGAGAAGCCATTGGGGCAACACGATCGCGAGCGCGAGACTCGCGAAGCTGGTGGCGGCCAGCAGGATTGAGCTAAGCCGGAATGCTTGATCCAACCGCATCGAAGAGGTCTCCGTAAGACTGAGGAGAAATGACGTGATCAACTGCTGGAAACTCCTCGCGTTGGGCGGGATCTGTCCAGGGTGAGAGCAAGAGGGTCAACCCCCCATTCGACTCCGCCAGCGCCTGTGCCATAGCCTGTCGAATGGAAGCGGCCGCCGTCACGGGGCGTCGTTCGCAGAGCGCCAAGGGGTGAAGCAGGTGAAGGAACTGTTCTGGCCCACTGGCCAGGATTCCCTGCTGGTCCCCGAGTAGCAGGCGGACTTGGTACCCGTCTTTCAGCAACAGATCGAGCAGTGAGGCGGCAATGGAGAGGGCCCGTTCGAAGGCACCATCTTCTTCCACTGGTGCAACCGTCGATACGGCAAGTGTGACCCATCGCTGGTCTTCCGCTTCAGTTTCTTTGAGCATTAACTTCGAGGTGCGGGCCGTCGTCATCCAGTGAATGGCGCGTGAATCGTCACCAGGTCGAAACTCTCGTAGATTGTAGAGCGAGTTCCCTGGCCCGCGCCGAGCCAGTGCTTGGTTCTGTCCGATGGCGTTCATCTCGTGGAGCCGCAGCTCCGGCAGGGGGATGATTTCCGGGCAGACGATGATGCTGGCCTCGAAGGGATAGAACGCTTTCTTATGAAACAGCCCAAAGGGGAACGGTGTGATGACACGGACTCCGTCGAATCGATACTGTCCACGCCTCCGCACGAGCAGCGGATAGGAGATCAACATCGACGACTGGGGTGCGAGGTGCGAGAGGTGAATCCCGCGATCAAGATCCTGCCCAGCCACGACGTCGAACAGGTGCAGGGACACACTCGGGACGCGCGACTTGCGATTGGCTATCCAGAGGGTCACGGTCGCTGGTTCATTTGCAAAGAGATACTCTGGGAGGTGGCGATGAAATTCCAGCCGGCGCACACATTGTTCCGACAGCAACCCGGACAAGACGATCAGGCTCAGCATCATGGCCAGCAGGAGATAGAACAGGTTGTTGCCGGTGTTGACCGCGGCAATCCCGACGGCCAGGGTCAGCAACAGAAAGCGGGTCCCTTCCGTCGTCAGTCGAATGGCGCGGTTTCGAGAGAGCCACCGGACACATGTCTGGAGGGTGTTGGGCAACATGCTGAGGGATGGAGGGTCACCGAGTGCCATTCCACCACCCTATACGTGGGTACATCTTCCCGGCACCGTTGGAGCCGTCACACGGGGACTGGGACGCTGTCGAGAATGTCTTGAATGACTCGCTCCGTGTGCTCGAAACTCTTCGTGCGCACCCCCTGGGACCGATTGAGCATGACGCGGTGCGAGAGGATGGTTGGAGCGAGTTCCTTGATGTCCTCGGGAAGGCAATAGGTTCGATCACGCACGAGGGCCAGCGCCTTCGCCGCCTTGCACAGCGCGAGCGCTCCTCGCGTACTGACGCCGAGTGACAGCAGATTGTTGTGCCGGGTGGCAAGCACGATCGCGAGGAGGTAATCCATAAGGCTGTCTTCCATTTGGACCTTTTCAGCCTGGGCTTGGAGATCCACAATGTGTTGTGCGTTGAGAACCGGTTGAATCTCGTCTGCCGGGTGAAGCGATGGTGGTCGATCCAACACCTTCTTTTCTTCATCGGGCGTCGGATAGCCGATGCGGAGTCGCATGAGGAATCGGTCCAGCTGGGATTCTGGAAGCGGAAACGTGCCGTGATATTCCGCGGGATTTTGCGTGGCAATGACCATGAACGGTTGGCGTAAGGGATGGGTGTGGTTGTCCACGGAGATTTGTGCCTCGCTCATAGCTTCCAGCAGGCTGCTTTGAGTCTTTGGCGTCGTGCGGTTGATCTCATCGGCCAGGACGATGTTGGCAAAGAGCGGGCCCGGCATGAACTCAAAGGCCTGTTTTTGGCGATTGAAGACGGAGATGCCGACAATATCGGAGGGTAGCAAGTCGCTGGTGAACTGGATGCGCTTGAAGGAGCAATCCAGGGAGCGCGCGAGGCTGTGGGCAAGCGTGGTTTTGCCGACGCCGGGTACGTCTTCAATCAGGAGGTGTCCACGCGCCAGCAGGCAGACGACGGCCATTTCGATGACCCGCGCCTTTCCCTTGATGACCTGCGCGATATTATCTTGTAACGATTTGATAGATTGAGAAGAATTCACGATGGGATGTTTTCGAAGAGGGTCACGTTCGGCACATGGCGTGTGATGTCCGAAGTCTAACAAAGGGTCTGGGGACCGTCAATTTATACGGGATTTCAAGCGGATCACTGGCGAACGCATCTCGTGTCGCGGCGTCTAGTCAGTCGCGCCGGCGCGTCACGCGGTCGGAACCTGTTCCGGTACGAGCGTGAGAAACCAGGGTGGAGTTTCTTCCGTCATCTCCCGAAATCGTCTGGCGGTACTGCTCGCCGGGAGGCCTTCAAAGTGAGCGCCACGTCGAATCGTGACATGTCTGAAGCGATAGCCGGCTGTATGACCGGAGGGTGCAGGAAGTATTGAGGGAAAGTTCTGGCGTAACGGTGTGAGGTCCGACAAGGTGCACGATCCACCAAGTGGAAGGGCCGACAGTCGGTCAAATGTTTCCCCAAACACCGTTGGAATATTCTGCTCTGACAAGACCAGATTCGGAGGCCTCACACGCGGATCTTCGATCAACTGCGACAGGATTTCCCAAAACACTTGGGAATCGACTGCTCCCAATACGCACAGGGCTCCGCGTCGGGCCATCAATTCCAACAAGGCAAGGGGGCCGCGGATATCGAATTTCCACGACGGAAAGAGGAGGCTCCGGCCGGCATGCAGTACTTCGAGCGCGGGCTCTTTCCCATGCGTGACCTGTCGGGAGTCTCCTTTGGTGCGCCGCAGCTCTTCGGCGAGCACGGCCGCAGAGAGGCGGGCGGGTTCATAGGCAAAGGTCGGTGTGGCAGGGGCCCAGCAGGTGACGATGAGGTATCGCGTGGCGAGACGTTGGTCTTTTTCCAGTGGCTCGAGTGCGAACATGTCCTGGTCGCCGTAGAAGCGAAATCGCAGACCGGGTCTGGACCTCAGGCTGCTCAGGCGGAGCGGGTGGGGATGCAGCGGTCCGCCGAGTTGAGAGCCCGGATCCAGCCGGTCGAGACAGTGGAGAATGAGCGGACTGCCTTGCGCTGCCAGTCGGGACTCGTAGAGCGTGACGAGTTCTTCGGCGAATGACAGATCGCCTGCTCCCAGGTCCAAGATGGAAGCTGGGGTGTGTTCTGTTAAAAGGTCAAAGGGATTGGAGTGCTGCCGAATGAACGTGTCGACTGAGTCCGCCGTGAGCGTTGGGAGCGGCCACTTCGCCGGTTGTGTCGATCGGAGGCCAAAGAGGACGCAGAGGGCGCGCAGGGCTTTCGTGGGCGGGAGTCCTGTCAGATGCTTAAGCGCGTCGCTGGATGAGGGACGGCCTGAGGGTGCTTGTTCCTGGGACAGGGTGGCGACGAGGCTGCGCTTGATCTCGTCCGGGAAGGCAGATGTCTCAACGGCCTCGCTCAACGCCTTGAGGGTCGTCGGCCATTGTGTTGGGTTGACGAGGTGACGGGAGGCGTCCCAGGAGGTGGCGTCCAGGGACCGTGTGGATGTGACCTGTTTCCGAAAAGTGGCCAGGATGTCGGGATCAACATTCATGAAGTGATTCGGTGTGCAGAGGTTCCGGCGTGACCTGAAGAGAAACGGTTTCAATGCGTGAGGGCAGAGTATCGGGCCTGCCGGGAAGGAGTCAAGCGTGCCGTCTTGCGGCCACATCATGCGTATGTTAGGTAGACGATATGCGTAGTCCTAGCACTCATTATTGCGAAATGGTTCGGGGCATTGCGATCCGATTGCTCTTCACCATCGGTCTGGCGCTTGTCATGTTCGGCTGTCAGGGCAAAGACCACTCATCGGTTGTCACGCATCAAGAGTGGGACGGATGGGCGGCGGGGCAGGTGCTTGACGCCAGGACCGGTTTGTCCGTCCCGATGAACAGGTGGCTGGAGGGGCTGGCCACGTACGATACGATTTATCTGGGAGAGGAACATCATAATCGTTTCCATATTGACGCAGCGTTGACGGTGCTTCGGTCGCTTATGGGTCAGGGGCGCCGACCAGTGCTCGCGATGGAAATGTTCGGATGGGATGGTCAGCCAGCCCTGGATCACTACCTTGCTTCGAAGGAGAGTGTTCGCTCGGAGTTTCTTGAACGGGCGTTGTGGAAACAAAATTGGGGCGGAGCCTTCGAAGATTACGAACCGTTGGTGCAGTTTGCCAAAGACCACCATCTTCCGCTGCTGGCGATGAATCCACCCAAAACATTGATTCGGCAGGTTGTCAAGCAGGGGCTTGTTCAAGCCAAGGAGCAGACCGAGTGGCGACAGTGGGGCATGGAGGGTGAGACGATCGTCGGTGACCCCGCTTATCGATCGCGGATCTTGTCTCAACTCCAGGATTGCCATGGAGGCGGGTCTCCTGAGGACTATCAGACGATGTACGACGCGTCCATGGTGAGGGATGAGGGGATGGCAAAGACGCTGGTTGCCGCGCTTAAGCGGATACGCACTGAAGCGGGTCCTGCGCAAGGACCTGTGCTCAGCTATACGGGGGGCGGCCATGTGCAATATCGATTGCCGGTGCCGAATCGTGTTGCTCGGCGGGTTCCGGAGGGGCTTAAACAGGTGACGGTCTACATGGCCACGTTCGAGGCGGGACGAGCCGCGGAGCTATGGCAAGCCATGAAAGAAGGAATTGCCGACTATGTATGGTTAACACCTCAGGGCTCTCAAGGCCCCCCTCGACGGTGCCGATAAGGGTACTCGACAGCTGGCATGGAAGATCATTGAAATCCTGATGCACGCCATCAGAATCCCCTCGCCTGCGGGATAGATGTCTTGGGGAGGCGGGCATACACTCAGCCTCGTTGGACAAGTGGACGTCAGGGGTGGTGATTCCATAGCACTAAGGCGATCACTAGTCAGATTGCAGCAACGACTTAGCAGTACTCATCATTCCACAGGTGGCACTATGAAGGGGAGAATCGCGTGTTCGGCCGATCGCCTCAGTTTGTTGGAGGCGGCGATGATAAGCTCGGTTGTGGAGCCTAACGCCTTTCAACTCGGGAAGCAGTATCAGGCGGAACGCCGTGTACAGATGATGGATGCGTCGGATACGGAGTTGACCGCGTCGGTCATGGGCAACTCGGGGTTGTATGAACAAACTATACGGCTTAGCCAGGGTTATCTAGAGGCCAAGTGTTCCTGTACGTTATCCGAACAACCGATCTGCCGGCATGGCGTGGCCGCGCTTCTCGAGTATCAGCGTTGGTCAAAGCCGCGAATCGTCCCCAAGGCGAAAGTTGCTGCTCCCCGCCTCGAAGCAGAAAAACCGATGCCCGCCGCCGTAGTTCCTTCCGGTGATGTGAAGTTGAGCGAGCTGACGCAGTTTACGGAGTGGATGCAGCGAGTGGTTCACGCGATTCAGACCGACCATCCCGTTCCAGACCAACCCACCATGGGGGCAGGCGTGGTGTCTACATGGACCCAAGTGATTCGGCAGATGGATGAACGGAGGCGGGAGAGCGAGGTGGCGCAGGTCGGACTTGATATAGACATTCGAAATCGAGATGCGATGCTGGCCCGTTTGACCCAAGACCTCGACTCGTCGGTGAAAGAATCGAAATCTCTACAGATGATTTGCAAAGATCTCCAGCGGGAAGTTGATCATCATAAGGCGGCGGCAAACAAGACTACCGATCTTTCTCGCCAGGTTGAGCAGTTCGACGTTGAGGTGAAAGCGATCGCAAGTATTTTGACCGAAAAGGGACGCCGATTGGAGGGCTTAGCCGATACTTGTCGGGAGGTGGCTTCAATGTTGAAGTCCCTGGGCAAGGCCTGAAGGGCTACGACGGCGAGAACCCGCCGCCAATCCAACCCCCCGATCTCTCAGGCCCCTTCCTGATGAGCCCCCTTGCGTCACCCATCGTTCCTTCAGTACAATGCGACCCTCTTTTTGAGATTCCTTGAATACGGGGGGAGAAATCATGAACAAGTTGATCGCAGGACTCGTGAGTGGGCTTGCTGCATTTCAGACGACCACTGCATTTGCCAATGTGAGTGAAGGTCCGCCGGATTATAGCGGGATCACGGGCCTGTATTATACCTTGATCGCTGTTGTCCTGGCGTTTGGGGTCTACGACACCTTCTTCAAGAAGAGTTAATCAAGCCATTCCGAACTCGTGGCGTGAAGTGTAACTTTGCCCTTAGGGGGCAGGTGTGATGTTTCGCGCCTTCTTCTTCGTTTCTGAAGAGCTGAATTTCTTTTCATTAAGAAGGGGAAGTAGCCTCTCGAGCACGTTGTCAACCACAATGCGATACCCTTCCCCTGTCGGATGAATGCCATCGGATTGGTTGAGCGCCTTATCTCCTGCTACTCCTTCAAGAAGAAACGGAATAAGTGGAAGCGCATGGGTCGCGGCCAGTTCCCGATACATCGCTTCGAAGTGGGCCGTATATTCCTCGCCATAGTTTGGCGGGAGCTTCATCCCGACTAAGAGCACTGGCACGTGTGCTTCCTTGAACCGTCTGATGATCGCATCAAGGTGGGAACGTGTTTCTGGAAGGCTCAAGCCGCGCAATCCATCATTCCCACCTAACTCAAGGATCACCACGCGAGGTTTGCCAGCGAGTACCCAGCTGACGCGGCGGACTCCCCCTGCCGTAGTGTCCCCGCTCACCCCGGCATTGACCACCTGGTAGTGATACCCTAACGCATCGAGTTGCTTCTGGAGTTGAGCGGGGTAGGATTGTTCAGGTGAGACTCCGAGGCCGGCGGTCAGGCTATCGCCTAAGGCGACAATTCGAGGCCGATCATCCTGTGAGGGAAGGGGCGTGGTGGTGGGTGATTCATGGAGGGGGCCTTGTTCAGACGAGCGTTCAAGTGTGGAAAGACTGTGGGTCGCAGAGCTGGAAGTAGACGGTGTCGATTGATCGCAACCGAGTAGCCCGATCAGCACGAGCGCAGTCATGCTGAATTTCCTTCGACGGGCAGCGAGATGGAAAAGCTCCGAGCAGGTCATCATCTGCACAGTATAATATGAAAACTGATCGCGTCAGCGCCATCATCGGATCCGTCTCGAAATGATTGCCGTTCAACATGTCACGATGCAACTGGAAGCCGCTGGCCAGACGGTCATGATTCTTCATGACGTCACGCTGGACATTCCGGAAAAGCAAATGGTCGCGATTGTGGGACCTTCCGGGAGCGGAAAATCGACGCTGCTCGGACTGATCGCGGGACTCGATCGCCCCACCTCCGGAACCATTTGGCTCAACGGCGTCGAGATTACAGGGTTGCGGGAGCAGGCGATGGCGCGACTGCGCCTGGCCAATGTCGGATATATTTTTCAGTCATTTCACCTCATTCCCACATTGACCGCCTTGGAGAATGTGTCAGTTCCGCTCGAGCTTGCAGGGGACTCTCACGCCTGGCAACGGGCAACCGAACTGCTACATGCCGTGGGGCTCGGTCATCGGGTCTCACACTATCCGGTCCAACTTTCTGGAGGGGAGCAACAGCGGGTGGCCGTCGCCCGCGCCTTCGCTTGTCGCCCGCCGATTCTCTTGGCCGATGAGCCGACGGGTAATTTGGACTCGACGACGGGACAGCAAGTCATTGAGCTGATCATGGCGCTGCATCGAGACGTGGGGACGACCCTGGTGTTGGTCACGCACGATCACAACCTGGCCGCTTCCATGGAACGCGTGATCACACTCCGCGACGGCCGGGTCGAGTCCGACCAGCTTGCCCACCTTCAACACCGGGTGTCATACCACCAGCCATGATTCCCTTCTGGATCACCATGGTCTGGCGGGAATTATGGGCCGCCTGGCGTCACTTCCTCTATTTTCTTGCCTGTATCGCGCTCGGTGTCGGGGCGGTCGTCGGGGTCTCCCTCTTTTCTGCCAACGTCGAGCGGGCGGTTTTGAAAGAGGCGCGAGGGTTGCTTGGGGGAGACCTGGAAATCCGTCTCTCCCGGCCTATGGAGACGCAGGGTCTCAACGTGCTGCAGAGCCTCGCTGAGCGAGGGGTGGTTGCAACGCGGGTGAGTGAATTGGTTGCGATGGTGGCGCGAGTTGACCGAGCCCAAGGCGCGGCAGAGGTGACACAGCTTGTCGAGCTGAAAGCGGTCGAGTCGCAGTATCCTCTGTATGGAATCGTGAGGATCGAGCCTGATCGGCCTCTGATGGAGCTGCTGCACCCTACCGGAAACAGTTGTGGAGAGCCTTGCCGTGGAGCCGTGGTTCAGGAGGCTCTGTTGATCCGACTCGGGTTGGTCATGGGCGATGCGATTACAATCGGGCAGACGTCATTCCGGATCACGGGAGTCATTCACACGGAACCGGACCGAATGGCTAACATGTTCAGCTTGGGACCCCGGGTGCTGATTTCCCAAGAAGGACTCTCGGCCGCCCATCTCGTAAAACCAGGAAGCCGCCTGCGCGAACGGCATCTCTTGAAGCTTCCGAGTTCCGTGGCCCTGTCTCCGCTCCTCTATGAACTTCGAGGGCGTCTTGCCGGAGAGTCCGCACGTGTGTCTTCCTACCGAGACGCTCAGCCGCAGCTCAAGCAGTTTCTCGATCAACTCGCCCGGTACTTGGGCCTCGTCGGGTTGACGGCGCTGTTTGTCGGAGGCATTGGGGTGGCCCTGTCGATTCAGGCGTTCATCCGGGAGAAGCTCCAGTCGATTGCCATTCTGAAAACATTGGGAGCGGAGACGAGGACGATCATTCAATCGTATTTGGGACAGGCTGTCGGGTTGGGAGTCTTGGGCAGTGGACTGGGAATCGGCATTGGCATTGGGTTGCAAGAACTATTGCCGCAGGCGGTCCCAAAACTTCTGGCTACGGATCTCCTGCAGCAGGTTGAATTTTCTTCTGTGCTCTCGCCGGCAGCGCTGGCGCCACTTGCGAAGGGCTTGGGCCTGGGTGTACTGACCACCCTTCTATTCAGCCTTTGGCCGTTGCTGACAATTCGGGAGATCAAGCCGGCGGCCATCTTCAGGCGCGAGATTGAAGGGGGAAATCGGTCTGCTCGGCACGGCGATGCCTCGCTGTGGCAATCCGTGATTCGCCCGATCACGACGGACCCGGTTCGTGGTGCGACGGCGGCAACCATTGGGTGTGGACTTGCAGGGCTCTCCATTTGGCAGGCTGGTTCTCTGACCATCGGCAGCCTCTTCATAGGCGGATTACTGGTTGCCGTTGTTGCGTTGGTCCTTGCGGCGAAGGCGCTTCTCTTCGTCCTGCGCTCCCTGCCTCAGCCGCGTGCCCTCTCTCTGCGCCAGGCACTCGGGAATATTCAACGCCCGGGGGGCCAGACCCTTGGAGTGATGGTCTCGATCGGTGTTGGGGTCATGGTGATTCTCGCGATCGGTCTGCTGGAGCAGGCGCTGGTGCGCCAAGTGAGTGAAAACCGGCCGACCGATTCACCCACCTTCTTTTTTATCGATATTCAGCCTGATCAAGCGCAAGGATTTTTAGCGCTAGTTCACCAGCGCACCGGCGACCTGGCGACACAACTGACCCCTCTTGTTCGATCTCGATTACACGCGATCGATGGCCAGGCGGTGAAGGTCGAGCGTGAGACCGAGCAGGAAGATCAGCTCAATCAAACACGAGAAGAGAAACGGAAGAACTGGTATGTGAGCCGTGAATATGTCCTGACCTTTCTCGATCAGCTTCCCAAGGATAATGTGATTGTGAAAGGGGCCTGGTGGAAACCGGGGCAAGTGTTTCCGCGACCACAGGTGTCCGTCGAGGAGGAGGCCGCAAAAGGCCTGGGCATTGATCTCGGGACAATTGTGGAACTCAATATCCAGGGAGCGCTCATTCAGGCTGAGGTGAGCAGCATCAGAAAAGTCGAGTGGGGGAATTTCTCGACCAATTTCTACATGATCCTTTCCCCGGGCTCCCTGGAGGGCGCTCCGGTGACCTATGTGGCGACCGTCCGTGTCTCTCCCCGGGACGAGGTGGCGCTTCAGTCGGCCGTGGTTGCCGCATTCCCCAACGTGACCGCCATCAACATCGGCGAGGTATTAAGTAGCTTTGCGCGGGTTCTCGATCGTCTGTCGCTGGCCATTCGTGCGGTAGCCTTATTTTGCCTGTTAGCCGGAGCGCTGGTCATGGCGGCTGCCCTCGCAGCGACACGCTATCGCCGGCTGTACGAGGCTGTGATTCTCAAGGCGCTGGGTGCGACCCGCGCGCTGATCGCCCGGTCGTTTGCAGCCGAATATGCCTTGCTGGGCTGCGTGGCCGGAGCTATCGGCATCGTTTTGGCCAGTGCCTTCTCCTGGGCGATTCTGCAGTTTATCCTAGAGCTGCCTTGGTCGCTGGAGCCTTCGTTGCTGGCCCTCGGATTAGTATGCACGGTCCTGTTGACCCTCCTGGTGGGATTCCTCAGCACCTACCGCATTCTCGGCCAGCCTCCGTTGACCGTCCTTCGGCACGAATAACGTCTGCACGATTCCTTCGAGCTGCTGTGCCGGGCCCACAGGACTAGCAGCGGAACCAAGTTCTGCGGAAAAGCGAGCATGCGATTGGGGTGGAACCCATGCAGAGCGGGTCGTAGATTCACCGGTTCGACAAGCATCCTGGCGGGCTGCGCTTGTGAATCGACCTCTTCCAAAAGGAGATGTTGGAAAGGCCGGCATAGAGGACCCCGGCCCTCAGTCAGGTGGCCACGCGGGCCAGCACGTCTCGAATCGCGCCGCGGTCGCGCTCGCGAAACAGGACTGCGATATGCAACTGCTCCAGATACTGCTCCAGGGTCTTTCCGCCGAGATCGATTTTGCGAGATGTGAAGAAGGTCCTCACGTCCCGCTCCAGCTCAGGAGTCGAAAGACCAACGATTCCACCGCACATGCGCCGCAGGCCGCTCTTGGGAAACAGCCGGTCCATGTGCTCCCAATTGGTCTTCACAAATTCCCAGGCTTTTTCGCGGATATAGACATTGTGCAGCAGGGCGCTGACGAGAAAGGGGGCGTCCTGGGTGCGGATCTCGTCAGTCAGGGTCTTGGCTAAGGTTCGCTCTAGGAGTTCGGGTGCCCGAAAGGCTGCGAGGGAGAAAAGATAGCGTCGTTCTTCTTGCGGAGTCGCCGCCTTGCGGAAGCGATTGAGAAATTCTTCGTAGCGAGTCTGATCGCCCGTGAACGCGAGGATGGAGACAAGTGCCGGAATCACGTTGGGGTCGATCTGCCGGGTCTGCTGCTGCAAGGCGGTATAGGCTTCTGAGGCCTGGGATTGGATTTCCTGATCACGCCCCAAGGTCCCCAAAGCTCGAATGACGTCGCCGCGCAATTCTTTCACGAGATCGCGCTCATCGGCGCGCGGGTTCCAGCCGAGGTCCCGGAATGCCGGCGCAACGCGATCGCGTACGAAGGCAGCCAGCAGCGGGCGGTCCTGTTCTGTGAGTAGGTGATTCATCGTGGAAAACGATCCAAGGAGTACCGCCCAAACATGGGGATCTTTTTCGCCTCGGAAGTGTTCGGTCAAGGCTAAGTAGTCAGTGGGCGGCACCATGCCGGCGATGGTGGAAGCCCACGTGTCGTTGAGCAGATTGAATCGCTCGACTGGGGCCAGGCTCCGCAGGCCGGTTTGTTGTAGCCTGGTGAGTAAATCTGCCGTATACCGAACGCGGTAGAACCCGTGCCCGCCTTCATTCGCCAGCACGGATGTCCAATCCTTCGGCAGGGGAATGCGGTTCTCTCGGTCACTCAGCAGCACCCGGCGAGTTTCGGCGCCCTGAGCTGTGGTGATACGCAATTGAATCGGAATGTGCCATGGCTGCGAGCCTGCCCCGGTCGACGTTGTCGGCGAGCCCTCCGCGTAGGTGAAGCGATGCTGGGTCAGCTTCAGCGTGGAGGGAGAATCGGCCTGCAGTGTGACTAAGGGGTATCCCGGCGAGAAGATCCATTCGTCCATGAGTGCCGGGACATTCTGCTTCGACGCATGACCCAGGGAGACCCACAGATCTGTCGTTTCCGCGTTACCGTAGGCATGGGTGGTCAGATAATGGCGGACGCCGTCTCGGAAGACCGTCGGGCCGATATGCTGTTCCAGCATGCGCAAGACGGATGCGCCTTTCTCGTAGGTCAGCACGTCGAACATCGCTTCGGCTTCCTTGGGCGCGCGCACGGGGAATTCAATCGGCCTTGTGCTGATGAGCCCATCCACCGACAAGGCGGCAGCGCGAGACACTCCAAAGGCGGTCCAGCGTTCCCACTCCGGTTTCCAGGCATCGACGACCAGCATTTCCATAAACGTAGCGAAGGCTTCGTTCAGCCAGAGCCCGTTCCACCAGGCCATCGTCACGAGGTCGCCGAACCACATGTGGGCATTCTCATGGGCCACCACGTCTGCGATGCGTCCCTGTTCCTCGTGGGTCGCGGTTCGTTGATCGAGGAGCAAGGCGGTTTCACGAAAAGTAATCGCTCCGAGGTTTTCCATCGCTCCAGAAGCGAAATCGGGAATGGCGATCAGATCCAGTTTGTCGCCGGGATAGGGGATGCCGTAATAGTCGGCAAGGAAGTTCAGGGAGTACACGGCGATGTCATGACCGAATGCCGCGAGATGTTGCTTGCCGGGGACCGACCAGAGGCGCACCGGTGTGTGCCCTGCCATGATCGGCGCCGTCGATTCAAGGCGCCCGACGATGAAGGCCACCAGATAGGTGGACATATTCATGGACTCCGCGAACCGGAGGACCCGCTTGCTGCCTTCGTGACGATCGTCCACGATCCGGGTATTCGAGATGGCCGTCAAGGTAGGATCGATCGCGAGGGTGACGGCGAAGACTGCTTTGAACTGCGGCTCGTCCCAGCAGGGGAAAGCCCGCCGCGCGTCTGTGGCTTCAAACTGTGTTGCCGCCAGATTGTGTGCAATGCCCTGCTCATCCTTGTAGCTGCTGCGATAGAAGCCGCGCAGCTTGTCGTTCAACGTACCGCGAAACGCCAGGGCCAGCTTCCATTCACCAGGCAAGACCGCCGTCGGAAAGCTGATACGGCATCGTTGAAGTTCTTCGTCCATTTGCACAGTCCCGGTGCGTGGCGACCCCCCTTCACCGGATAATATGGCAGACGAGATCTCTAGCTCCGTGGCATTCAGCACGATGTCGGCGGTGGGTTCGACCACCGTCAGCGTCACGACCTCGTGACCTGTGAACGAATGGGAAGAGAGATCCGGCTCAATGCGTAGGTCGTAGTGGGTGGGAATAACATGGCGGGGGAGTCGATATGGATCGTGAGGCGTCGTTGTTAATGACATGATGCTCTTTATAGGTCGTGTAGGGTTAGCGATCAGTGTTGCGCGACTCCATGCTGCAGATGCGAAGAAGGCCGATTCCGTGATGCTCCATGCACTGAGCCACACCGCAGCTTTGGTGATGAAGCCGGTGACAAGAAGGGCCGTCTGCCGGCGCGACAGTGGAGGGTCGGCGCGCTCGCCACTCATGTCTCCGCGGCGGGTGTGACGTCGACCCCCTGTGCATGGCCGACGATCAAGATGCTGGTCCGCCCGATAAACAAGCCGGTTTCCACAATGCCGGGAATTTGATTGAGCTCTATTTCAAGTCTGGCCGGGTCGTCGATCTTCGGCAGATGCAGGTCGACAATCACATGACCGGCCTCGGTCTGAAAGGCTTGGCCGTTCCGCTCACGCAGGACCGCGCTCCCCCCTGACACGCGTTCAATGTGAAGGGCGGTGCTGCCCCATCCGAAGGGGACGACTTCAATCGGCAAGGGGAAACTGCCTCCCAGCGTCGGGACGAGCTTGGTGTGATCGACCATCACAACGAATCGTTTGGCTGCCGCTGCGACAATTTTTTCCTTGAGCAGGGCGCCTCCGCCGCCTTTCACCAGGTTGAAGTGGGGATCCACCTGGTCGGCTCCATCGATGGCCACATCAATCATCCATGCATTGTCGGATTCTATGAGGGGAATGCCGGAGCGCCTCGCAAGATCGGCGGTGTCGTGTGACGTCGGCACGGCACGGATCTTCAGCCCTGCGCGAACGCGCTCACCAAGTGCGAGAATCAAATGTTTCGCGGTCGTGCCGGTGCCAAGCCCGACGACCATGCCATCGTGGACATATTCAGTTGCTTTCAGCGCAGCCTGCCGCTTCTGGGAATCGAGATCGGATGATGGTGTCATGACGGAATAGATGATGCGAGTTGCGCGGCCACCGATGCCGCACCGAGCAGGGCGGTTTTGTCGTTGGTCACCACCTTCACGGGAATCTGGCTCATCAGTCGTTTGTACCGGCCCTTGTTCGTGAAGCCACGCATAAAGGAGCCGTCCTGCAGTTTTTTGAGAAGTTTGGGCGCAATGCCTCCGGCCACGTAGACGCCGTCCAGCGTCAGCGCCTTGAGCGCCAGGTTGCCGGCCTCGGCGCCGTAAATCGATGCGAACAAATCCAGGGCCTGTTTGGCGATCTCAGTTTGCCCACTGAGCCCGGCCTGGGCAATTTCAGCGGCCGGATCACCCGCCTTGATTTTCTCCGCCAGCCACGTCGGTTCATTTTTCTTGGTGTCACGCAGATATTCGTACACGGCATGCAGGCCGGGGCCAGAGACGATGCGTTCGTAGCTGACATGGAGATAGCTGCCGCGCAGATGGCGAAGCAGTTCGATCTCGCTGTCACTGTTCGGCGCAAAGTCTGTATGTCCGCCTTCTGATGGCATGGGGCGATAGCGGGTTCCGTCCCAGCAGAGAATGCATTCGCCGAGTCCGGTTCCCGCCGCGATCAGGGCCAAGGCCTGTTTCTTCTTGGGCGGAGTGCCGGCGTTCAGCACGACCACTTCATCGGGACGCAAGAGGAGGAGGCCATGGGCGGTGGCTTCGAGATCGTTGAGGAGCCGCACGTGGGGAATTTCGAACCGCTGGGCGAGAGCACTTCCGTCGATGACCCAGGGAAGATTGGTCGTGCGGCAGCGGTTATCGATGACTGGTCCGGCCACGCCGAAGCAGGCCGCCGTCAATGTGATGGGCTCGGGAGGCAGCTCCGGTTTTTCCGTCACCTCAGCTTCACTCTCATCCTCGTCGCCGACCTCATCGATCAGTTCGCCCTCGGGGGAGGTCTTGGGTGGCAGAGTGCTGAGGAATTCTTCCACAATTTCTTCGAGGGCTTTATAGTCCGCGCTGTGAAAACTGTCGGCATGCACCGGTTCGGTCCGGTCGGTCGTCCAATCATAGAGCGCCAGATTGGTTTTCGTTCCTCCGATATCGCCTGCCAGAATCATGGAGTCCTCATCGCGATGACAGATCTTGCACCGATACAGACAACTCGGATGCGGCGGCTCGGTCTAGGTACCACAGCAACCGTCCCCTCTCCGGCTGGACCAACCCAGCGGGATAGAGTACGGGATCCGTTGGCTGCCGCTCAATCACGCTTCGTATGACGGGAGCTTTGTTCAGACCGGTGACGAGGAACAGTATCACACTCGCGTGATTGATCACACCTAGGGTGAGGGTCAGACGTGACTGCGTTCCTTGCGGGGCGAGGCTCGGTACCACCCAACGTGTGCGTTCATCCAACGAAGCCGTGCCAGGGAACAGCGACGCGGTGTGGCCATCGTCGCCCATTCCAAGCAGGACGAGGTCCAACCGCGGCCATTGCCCGGGTGCGGTGGCGGTGAGGCGACGGAGGGTGTCCTCATACTGTGCAGCTGCAATTTCAGGCTGGTATTCACCTCGCATCCGATGGATCTGCGTCGATGGGATGCGTAACGGAGTGAACAGCACCCTGTTCGCCATGGCGAAATTGCTGTCAGGATGCGAGGGCGGTACGCCCCGCTCATCGCCGAACAGGAAGTGCACCTTGCTCCAGTCTAACCGTCGCGCATATTCCGGGCTCGCCAGGATCGAATAGAGGGCGCTCGGGGTTGAGCCTCCCGATAAGGCCACGAAAAAACGATCGCGTTCTGCAATCGCTTGTTCGCCGGCTCGCAGAAAGAAGTCCGCCGCTTTCACGGCAAGCTCCTGAGGGTCTGAAAAAATGTGGAGTTCCGGGGCGCGTGACATGTCACCGGTGGGCGCGATGTTTGAGCGCAGCCCGTTTCTTCGCGACCGGCTTGCTGCTGCCGGTCTTGGTTGGTGTGAGCAGAGCGACGAGGCTGCGAATCGTACCCACGGGGTTTCGTCCCAGCGCGATGTGTGAGGCCGGGCGTTGGTGCATGTGCAGAGATTGAAGGTCGCCGATGGCTTGTGCCTGGGCCAGCGTGCCGAACGTATAGAATTTTCCGGGGACCGGCACATCAGGCTTCATCGTATCGACCAATTCGAGGAAGAGACCACTGTTTGGGCCTCCCTTATGTAGCTGCCCGGTTGAATGTAGGTAGCGGGGACCATATCCTGCCGTGGTGGCCAGGTGATGTCGCAGCATGACAGCCTTTCGAAGGGCCCGCAGGGCGGCTTCCATTTGAGGTGACGGAGTGGTGTACGCCAGAATAGACAGGTAGCGATTCGGCGCCGCCTGTTCGAGCAATTGGGCCAGGGCCTGCTTGGGCGATACCGCCGGTAGGGAAGGCAGGTTGCCCTGTGTTTCCACTTCTTTCAGGACCCGACCGGTATTGTCTTTGCTCTCCTGCACGTTGGGCTGATCGAAGGGATGGATGCCGAGAGTGTGTCCCGCAATGGCGGTCGCGAACTCCCAACGGAAGAACTCGCCTCCTAGATCGTAGCGATCTGCCAAGTCCAAGCGAAGAACGGGATGCCCGGCACGTTGCAGGGCCGTTGCGGATCGATCCAGCGAGGTATTGCGATCGCCTTTCAGTCGAAGATACACGAAGACTCGATCCGTTCCGTAGGCTTTTGGGGCGGCGAGAGGCTCACCAGCCACGGGGACGAGGCCGGTCCCTTCCTTGCCGGTGCTTTCGGCGAGCAGTTGCTCCACCCAGAGTCCGAATGAATTGAGTGCCGGCGATGTGATGAGGGTGACCTTGTCACGTCCGGTTCGGGCCATGGTTCCCATCATGGCTCCGAGTGCAGCCCCGGGATTTCGTTTTACCGGCGATGGCTTTCGGCAGGCTTCCCGCATGGCGAGGGCTCTCGCGAGGAGTTTGCCCACATCCAGTCCCAACAAGGCGGCGGGAACGAAGCCAAAATATGACAGGACGGAGTACCGTCCACCGATGTCCGGAGGATTGATGAATGTGCGCCAAAACCCGCGCTCGCGCGCGAGTTGTTCGAGTCCTGTCCCTGGGTCAGTGATGGCCACAAACTGAGCGCCGCCTCGATTTCCCTTGGTGCGGTGGATCAAGTCCCAAAAGTGGGCGAAAAGTGACATGACTTCGATGGTTCCGCCGGATTTGCTCGCGACGAGGAACAGTGTCCGTGCGGGTTGAATTGAATTGGTGACATGGCGCACCCAGCCAGGCACAGTTGAATCCAACACCCAGAGCCGAGGAGAGCCCTTCGACGAGCCAAAGGTGCAGCGAAGGACTTCAGGTCCCAGGCTGCTTCCCCCCATTCCCAGGAGGACGACGTCAGTCGTGGAGGCCTCGCGGGAGGCCTGCGCAAAGGTGCGTAAGTCGGCCAGCCCGTCTTGCATATGGTCGAGAACCGTCAGCCAACCCAGCCGGTTTTCGATCTCCGTCGGATCAGGCTTCCAAAGGGTATGGTCCCTTGTCCACATACGTTCGATGGCATGGCTATTTGCCAGGTCGTCGAGCGTCCGGCGGATGCTGTCGTTGTCCAGAATTTGAGATGCGTTGGGACGGATTGGCATAGCACGCTCTCTTCCAATGGTGGCGGAACGAATCGATGCACCTTGTCCGGTTCGTATCTTAGGTTCGCGAATTCAAAAAGGCAAACAGGTGGATGTCTGAACGCCGTGTCGGTGGTAGATGAAGAATGGTCTCTATCGGTCGGAGGGGCAGGAGGGCTGCAGGGTGGCAGGCAGCGCCGGTGCTCTCAGGTTTCCTCTTCCTGATCGCCTAAATCGGCCAATACCAGAGAGACGGAGTTGTGCGATTCCAACGCGCCGACGATCGTGACCGGCGTTCCCACTGCCACCTGATCAAACAGCTTGGCAATCTGGGGGTTGTCCAGGAGGATGCTACCGAATGGTTGATCCGTAATGCCCTGTGCGATGCCATGGAGCTGGATGAGACCCGGCATGGGTTGACTTCTTGGAATCAACCCCGCCCTTTGCGCTTCTTCGAAGCGTCGACGGTCGTCGGCATTGGGATAATCGAGAATAAGGGCGCGGAAGTAAGGAGTTTGTCCCGATCCGCGCTTGCGATGAATGCGATATTCGCCTTCGGGGGTGGCGCCATCTCCATAGTGCTGCTTTGCTCGAATTCCTCTTGAGCCCAGGCGGATCGGATAGGTCAGAACTTTTCGACCATTCTTGTAGAGTGACAGGACTCGGTCGGCCTTGCTGATCACGATCGCCTGTGCCCGGTGGGTTCGGGACCATTCGATGGTTCGTTGGGCAGACTCTCTCCAAGCCGCAATGAGGTCATCATCGGCATAGCGGCCCAATTCATTGGTGAGCAACGCGGTTTGTGTGAGCAGGATTTTCCCGGCACGGTCTGAAGCCTGGAGTGCCTGCTCAAACTGTCCCTGCTCCAGAAACAGGCGGGCTTGTTTCACGAGCAGTTCCGTTTCGACGGGATGTTCGCCGAGCACCACGCGGCTCCCGATATCCCCCACGCGGGTGTTCAGCAGGCGCAACCGCTGCTCGACCTTGGCCAGCTTCGTCTCGGCTGAGGTGCGTTGCGCCTGGAGGCGCGTGTTGACGTCGGCAACGAGCTGCATCCCTTCGACTTGAAGGTTCTCCAGGTGGGTCTCCAGCTCATTTTCTTCCCATGGCCAGCGAACGATATTTTCCTCGGATTGGACGCGGGCCCTCAATGCGATCCATTGACGGTTGAATTTCGAGTAAGCCTCGGGAGTAATATCCGAGGCTCGTAGCGTCACCAAATCACGGTCGATGCTTTCGATGGCTTCTACCAACTCGTCGGGAACCGTTTCGACGCATCCACCCACGCTCGTCGACAAAAATCCGACGAGGGCTAGACTCGTGAGAATGCGGCACATTTGGTCGAGGCGTCTCGTCATGGTCTCATTCTATCTTGCAGGGCGGCATTTCAGCGAGTTCTTCTCGTCTTTTGTAACCACCGGCTTGGTGATGAAATGCTGCGCTCATCACAGGGGGTCGAGTTCCAATCCTGTCTTCATGTCGGTTGAGATTTCGCATGGAGCAGGATCTTGGTCCAAGTATCCATTTATTACTAACGCAATGTAGGTGCCAGCCGTGCGACTTGTCTGTTGCACGAAAATTGTCTTTTGAGAACAATCGCTTGGATCGAAGTGGCGAGTGGCATGCGTGGTGTCCCCCTGTGGCATGTTTGTCACGAGCGGGCAAGAGTGCCTCAAGTATCTCTATCTGCAGCATATTGGACCCATAGACCAACGGTGGATCCTTTGCGTGGCTGAAGTTCCGGATGCGGGTATTTGTTCAGCTGAGTCGGAGACGCAGGTTGATTGACACCCTCTCTTCCCGCCCCTATAATGCGGCCTCTTCATTGAAAATTGATCTCTCGAGAAGGAGTGCGCAATGTCGTTCACTTTTAAGCAGCCCTCGAATCTCAAGCGCAAGCGAGAACATGGATTTCGGAAGCGCATGAGCACCAAGAATGGGCGAAAAGTTATCGCTCGTCGCAGGGCCAAGGGCCGCGCTCGTCTCACCGTCTAATTCTTCCCTGCCGCTACGCAATCTGCATGTAGGCAAACATCCAGGTCGTGGATGGTGGCCCGGGGTGGGTACCGTCATTTTGTCCTGACTGTAGCGGACGATATAGTGCGACAAGGCCTAGAGGGGCCTAATCAGGGGCATAAAGCGAGGGGCCACCGGTTTTCTGGGCGTGGTCGAGCCCTGGTGACAGGCAGGCGGGTTGTTCATGGCGCAAGGGCAAGGAGGACGTGTGCCGTTCTTCTTGAAGCGTAGCCGAGATATCCAACACATCAAGAAGACGGGGCGGCGTGTTTCAACAGGATTGTTCAATCTCCAGGTTTGTCCAGACATGTCCACGGATGCGATGTTGGGGATTGTGATCGGGCGACGGTTTGGCACAGCGGTTCGTCGGAATCGGGCTAAGCGCCTATTTCGGGAATTGGGGCGTTCAGTCCGCCCGGCATTGGTCCCAGGGTACGCGTTTCTTGTATTTCCGAAACGAGAATGTCTGACTCTGCCTTTTGCGGAGTTGCAGAACATATGGCGAAGCACATTACAAAGACAGCGGTTGGCCCGTTTTGGGGAACCCGCGCCGTGAGGCGGCTGTGTCTCGTTCTGTTGATGGTCTATCGAGCCTGCTTGTCGCCGTTGCTCGGGCCTGCATGCCGATTTCATCCCACATGTTCCGTGTATGCACAAGACGCCATTGAGCGGCACGGTGTGGTCAGGGGCCTGATGATGGCGGGGCGGCGCCTGCTGAAATGTCATCCCTTCCACCCCGGCGGGTTTGACCCAGTACGGTAACAGGCGTGGCAACAACTCTTCAGCTTCTATCCAGCACGTAAACTTCATGGAAAAACGCGTCATCGTCTTCCTTATCGTGTCCCTGGCCGTGATTATCGGCTACGACTTTCTGCTCAAGGGCATGGGGTTGGTGCCGCCCCCAGAGCCAACGCAAGAGGTCTCCATTGCCGACCGCGCTGCCCCCGTCGGCAAGGCTGCGGGGCCCGAGGGAGTTTCCACGAAGTCTGTAAGTGCTGCCAGGGTCTCCTCCCTTGGATCACCTGCTTCGGCCGTATCCGCTCAGGGCGAGGACGGAACAGCTAGTGAGGAGCAGGCGGTCGAGATCGACACGGAGCTGTTTCGTGCCAAGTTCAGCAATCGCGGCGCGGTGCTCAAATCTTGGGAGCTGAAGCGATACACCACCGCCGGCGAGCAGGGCGCACAGCCCGTGCAGCTGGTCTACAATGGAGGGAGGTTCAAAGGCCCCCTCAGTCTAACTACCAACGATCAGGCGATTACCAATGATCTTGGAACCGCCCTCTACCATGTCACCCAGGACGTGTCACATCTCGATAACGCACACCCTGTCGGTCATGTCACTTTCCGTTACCATGATGTCCAGAAGAATGTTGACGTTGAAAAGGAATTCACATTTCACCACGGGAGTTACGTGGTGGATATTGCCATTCGGACTCAAGGGTTGACTGCGCCGGTTGATGTCACTCTCGGCACCAATTTTGGCATTGTGGAATGGGGCGAAGGGTTCATCGGACTCATGGGATCAGCCTCGCTGGTCGATGAGAAGGTCCTGAAGGAAACGCCTGAGGGCGAGGCAGAGCGCAAGGGCGATGTGAAGTGGTCGGCTATCCAGGATAAATATTTTCTAAGCGTTCTGATGCCGCAGAAGGCCTCCGCCGCCCTGGCCAAGAAGGAGGGGGACAAGTTGGTATCGGCCGGCGTCCGCTTCGCGACACCGACGAATGGGTCGACCATGGCGATGCAGCTCTATGCCGGGCCCAAGGAATACGACACGCTCAAATTATTGAATGTGGGTTTGGAAGATACGATCGACTTCGGTTGGTTCGTGTTCGGGAGTTGGAGTTTGGTGAAGGCTGTCGCCAAACCGATCTTCTATGTCCTGCGCTTTCTCTATGAGTTTACGCACAACTATGGGATTACGATCATTCTCTTGACCATGTCGATCAAGTTGATGTTCGTCCCCCTCCAGTATAAAAGCTACAAATCCATGAAGCAGATGCAGGTCATCCAGCCGAAGGTCTTGGCTTTGCAGACGAAGCTCAAGGATGACCGTGAGCGACTGAACAAGGAACTGATCAAGCTGTACAAGGACCATAAGGTGAATCCGGTCGGTGGTTGTCTGCCGATGGTGCTTCAGATGCCGGTCTTTGTCGCGCTGTTCAACATTCTGTATATGACGATCGATCTCCGGCAAGCGCCGTTCATGCTTTGGATCAAGGACCTGTCCGTGCAAGACCCCTATTACGTGCTCCCGATCATTATGGGCGCCACGATGGTCATTCAGCAGAAGATTACGCCGACGACCATGGACCCGACACAGGCGAAGATCATGTTGTTCCTGCCTGTGTTCATGACCTTCCTGTTCGTGAACTTTCCCGCTGGATTGGTACTCTATTGGTTGACCAACAACGTGCTCACGATCACGCAGCAGGTGGTGACCGAGCGTCTCTTTGCGAAGAAGTGGCAAGTTGCTGCGGCGCAAGGTGATGCCACGGTCATCGACGAACCGAAAGAGCAGAAGAGTAACGGCAAGCGGCGAAGCAGTCCTGCCGAGTAACACCACTGGGTGCGTCATGCATGGCGCGCTGGACGATACGATCTGTGCCATTGCAACTCCTCCCGGCGAGGGGGGGATCGGAGTGGTTCGCATCAGCGGGCTCCGTGCCCTCGACTTCGCCTCCCACGTCGCTCGTCTCCGATCAGGCAAATCTCTTCAGGATCTTCGAACCCATACGATGGCACTGGCGGATGTCTGCTCACAGAGTATGGCTCCCCACGGCCCGCTTGAGTCTGAGTCGCGTACACATTCATTCATCGATGAGGCGCTCGTGGTCGTGATGAGAAGGCCGCATTCTTTCACGGGGGAGGATGTCGTCGAGGTGCAGTGCCACGGCGGTCCGGTGATACTCGATCAGCTATGCCGGGCATTGATGTCTGCAGGAGCCAGGCTGGCTGAGCCGGGCGAATTCACCAAACGAGCGTTTCTCAACGGCCGATTGGATCTCGCGCAAGCCGAGGCGGTGCTCGATACCATCCGTGCGAAGACCGCACGCAGCCTAAGGATTGCCCAATCGCAGCGACGGGGTGAGCTGTCTCACGAAGTGGAGGGGACGCGCACGGCATTGGTCGTGGCTCTGGCGCATATCGAGGCCGCGCTCGATTTTGCGGAAGAAGACATCGAGTTTGTGCGGCAGGATGAACTCATGCGGGTGCTTGATGAGACCGCGATCAGACTGCGGCGAATGGTCCAGTCAGGCCAGGAGGGCCGCATTTGGAGAGAAGGGGCCGCTGTGGCGATTCTTGGCCGTCCGAATGTCGGCAAGTCCAGCCTGATGAACGCCTTGCTGCGAAGTGACCGTGCCATTGTCACGCCGGTCCCTGGGACGACGCGCGACATGCTGGAAGAAGTCGTCAGCATTGAGGGAATTCCCGTGCGATTGTTCGATACGGCCGGCATTCGTGCAACAGACGACGAGGTCGAAGCTGAGGGGATTCGTCGCAGCCAGCTGGCGTGGGAGGAGGCGGATCTCGCACTCATTCTGTTGGACGGGTCGCAGCCATTGTCGGAGAGCGATCGGGTCTTGCTGGCTCGTCAAGAGGCGTCGATAGCGTTGTTAGTCATCAACAAATGTGATTTGCCACGGAGGCTGACAAAAGAAGAGATTGAGGCCGTCTGCCCGGTCAATGCGGGCGTCCTCGACATTTCAGCGAAAATGCAGATCGGGCTGGATCACTTGCGAGACGCGATTCGCAGCCGTTTGACGCCGAGCAGGTTGGAGTCTCAGGAAGGTGTCCTGGTGACGAATCTCCGCCATGCGGCAGCGCTTGAACGTGCCTTGCAGGGTGTCGAGCAGGCCAGGCACTCGGTCGAGGCCGGGCGCGCGGGAGAGTTGGTTGCCATGGATCTTCGCATTGCTGCGGATGCCTTGGGGGAAATCACGGGTGCCATCACGACCGATGAAATTCTGGAGCGGATCTTCGCTGAGTTTTGCATTGGGAAATGAAAGGATTCTGGCAGTGAGCGAACAATGTGACGTGATAGTTGTCGGAGGCGGACATGCGGGGTGTGAGGCGGCTCTGGCTGCGGCTCGCATGGGGGCGCGCACCCTGCTGCTCACCATGGACCCGGATCGCATTGCCCAGATGTCTTGCAATCCCGCTATCGGCGGCATCGCGAAGGGTCACTTGGTGAAAGAGATCGATGCCTTGGGGGGGGAAATGGGGCGGAATACGGACCAGGCGGGGATTCAATTTCGCATGATCAATACCAGCAAGGGGCCGGCGGTTCGCGCCTTACGCGCGCAGTGCGACAAGAAAATCTATCGTGAAGTCATGCAGCGGACCCTTCGTGTACAGCCCGCGCTAGAAATCATGTGTGGCACCGTCGACCGTATTCTGACCCAGGCCGGAGCCGTGACCGGCGTCGTGACTGATGGAGGGCGACACATCCAGGCGAAGGCTGTCATTCTTACCTCGGGAACATTTCTGAAGGGGCTGATTCATATCGGTCTCAACCATTTTCCGGCCGGACGCGCAGGAGAAGCCTCTGCGGAACATCTGTCGGATTGCATGCGTGATTTTGGTTTTGAGGTTGGGCGGCTCAAGACTGGGACGCCACCCAGGCTCGATCGAGATTCGATCGATTTTTCCGTCATGATTCCGCAACCTGGTGATGACCCACCGCCTCCGTTTTCCTACCGAACCCAACGCATTCCGTTGCCGCAGGTGCCTTGCCATTTAACCTATACGAATGCGCAAACGCATGATATTATTGCTAAAAATATAGATAGATCTCCATTGTTCAGTGGAATTATCGATTCCGTTGGCCCTCGCTATTGCCCGTCGATAGAAGACAAAGTGGTCAGGTTTGCCGACAAAGATCGTCACCAGATTTTTATCGAGCCTGAAGGGTTAGACACGAATGAATTTTACCCGAATGGAATTTCAACCAGTTTGCCGGTCGATGTGCAGGCCGCCATTCTGAAGACGATTCCAGGACTTGAACAGGCCACAATTTTGAAACCGGGGTATGCGGTTGAATATGATTTTTTCCCTCCTTGCCAGTTGCACAATACTCTAGAAACAAAATTGGTCCAGGGGCTCTACCACGCTGGCCAGATCAATGGGACTTCCGGGTATGAAGAGGCCGGCGCCCAAGGCATCATGGCTGGCATAAATGCAGCGTTGAAGCTGCGAGGCGATCAGCCGCTCGTGCTTGATCGCTCGCAAGCTTATATTGGCGTGTTAATTGACGATTTGATCACCAAGGATGCCAGGGAACCCTATCGCATGTTCACGTCGCGTGCGGAGTATCGTCTGCTGCTCCGTCACGACAATGCAGACCTTCGACTGATGGATATCGGGCATCGGATCGGGCTGGTGTCCGATGAGATACATGGCAAGCTCGAGGCGAAACGTGTTGCCATCGACCACGAGGTTCAGCGACTCAAGGACACAAGACCAAGGCTGACACCTGATGTAAAGCGCCTCATAGAGGAGTGGGAAATAGGGGCGGTTGCTCCAACGCAGTCGCTTGCTGAAATTCTCAGGCGTCAGGATCTCACCTACGAAAAGATCATCTCGGTATTCGGGGGGTCTGATATCGATGATCCAGATATCGCGGAAGCAATTCAGCTCGAGGTGAAGTATGAAGGATATATTAAGCGACAGCTTCAACAGATTCAGCGTTTGGAGAAATTGGAGCATCGGTCCATCCCGGATCTGTTTGATTATGATGGTATCTCTGGTTTTTCCAGTGAGGTAAGGGAGAAGCTCAAACGAGTGAAGCCGGCTTCTGTAGGGCAGGCTTCGCGTATTTCTGGGGTGACACCAGCTGCCGTTTCGCTTCTGCTTGTGGCAATCGAGAGGTATCGAAGCCAGCCCGCTTATCGCTAGTAAGGTCGGCCAGGGGCTATTTGATGTTGTCCTTCTCTCTTATCCGGCGAACCGACTTGACCCTTTAGGCTGTTTCGCGTAATTGTTCCACGTGGAACACGATCCAGTTCAGGTAGAAGAGCTTCTCAGGAAATCTGCAGCAGAGCTTTCCATTTCCATCCCTGATTCTGCCATCCCCCGGTTTAGGGATTATCTACGCGAGCTGAAAAAATGGAATAAAGCGATCAATCTCACGGCCATCCAGGATGATCGAGAAATTGTGGTGAAGCATTTTGTCGACTCCTTGGCTGGGTTAAAAGTTATTGAAATGACAAAAGAAAAATATTTATTGGATGTCGGTGCTGGTGCGGGGTTTCCCGCCCTCCCCATTAAGCTTGTGCGGCCTGATCTGTCCGTTGAATTGCTTGAGCCAAGCGAAAAAAAAGGATCGTTTTTGCGATATATGATTGGCTCGCTCGGTCTTCAGCAGACGACGATCGCGACAATCAAATTAGAGGACTATGTCAATCGCAGAAGTATTCAGAGGCTGTACGATTGCATCGTGGTCAGGGCATTCAAGGTCGATAACCTTGGGCTTGTGCTTGGAAGTTTGCTCAAGGATGGGGGGAAGGTTGTTCTGTACCGGGCCACAAAAGTCGAGCGCGATTTCAAGCTCGATAGCCTTGCTTTGATCAGAGAAGTCGAGTATGAGCTACCATTTGGTTATGGCCACCGAACACTGTCTGTATTTTCCAAGCTAATAGGGTGAACCACTGTTCCACGTGGAACAGTAACAGGGCTATATCTTCGTCATAGGGGATTGGGGAACTGAATGGCTCGAATCATCGCTGTCGCAAATCAAAAAGGTGGAGTGGGAAAAACCACCACCTCGGTGAATCTTGCCGCGGCGTTGGCAATAGAGGGGGAATCGGTCCTCTTGGTGGATATCGACCCCCAGGGCAACGCGACAAGTGGCCTGGGAGTGGATCCAATGTCACTGGGCAAGACGGTCTATAATGCCTTGATTAGTAGGGAGAGTATCGGATCTGTTACGATGCAGACCGGGGTCAACGGCCTTTCATTGGTGCCTTCCAACTCGCATCTTGCCGGGGCCGAGGTGGAGTTAGTCAACATGGAAGCCAGGGAGCAGCGTCTCAAGGAGGCGTTGGCCGAAGTCATTGACCGATATGACACGATTTTGCTGGATTGCCCCCCCGCCCTTGGACTTCTGACGATCAATGCGATGGTAGCCGCGCACTCGATCCTAATCCCCGTGCAGTGTGAATATTATGCGATGGAAGGGCTCGGAAGACTCATGGAGAGCATTCAACGGCTAAGACAATCTCTCAATCCAGGCTTGGAAATCGAGGGGATTGTGCTCACGATGTACGATGCCCGCAATTCACTGGCGCGTCAGGTTGTCGAGCAGATTCGAGGGCATTTCAAGGAAAGCGTGTATCAAACGATGATTCCGCGCAACGTGACCCTGGCCGAAGCGCCGAGTTATGGCCGTCCAGCATTGTTATACAACATGGCGTCAGCCGGAGCCCAAGCCTATCTTTCACTAGCCAAGGAGTTTGTGGTCCATGGAGAAAAAAGCCCTCGGTAGAGGCCTCGACGCATTGTTGCCGACCGGCAGAACCACGGCGGAACCGGAGCGCGGCGATGTGCAGGAATTGCGGCTTGAGTCGATTGTCCCCAACCGGTTTCAGCCACGGCAGCAATTTTCTGAGGTTGAATTGGCTGAATTGACTGCTTCGCTGAAGCAAAATGGCCTGCTCCAACCCATTCTGGTTCGGAGGAAAGGCGACGGTATCTTTGAATTGATTGCCGGAGAGCGGCGCTTGAGAGCTGCTAAGTTGGCAGGAATGCAGAAGATTGCTGCACTTGTTCGAAATGTGTCCGATCAAGAATCGATGGTGCTGGCTCTGGTGGAAAACCTTCAGCGGGACGATCTCAATCCGATGGAGACCGCGCGGGCTTACCAGCGCATGTTGAATGAATTCGGGCTCACGCAGGATGCAATTGCTCAGAAAGTGGCCCGCGATCGGTCATCTGTTGCGAACCTGCTGAGATTGATGTCGCTGCCCCATGAAGTGCAACAGATGATTGAGTCGGATCAGCTTTCAACGGGGCATGCCAAGGTCATTCTTGGACTTATGACACCGGCAGCCCAGTTGAACTTGGCCCAACAGATTGTTAGAGACCAGCTCTCCGTTCGTGAGGCTGAGCGGCTAGTCCAGGCGCATGCCGAGGCGCGGAAGCCGGGGAAGCGGCCCATCCGGGTCCCCTTACGATCGGACCTTGAGGAGCGATTGCAGAAGCGTCTGGGAACCAGGGTGGATGTTCAGAAGCGGCGCCGTGGCGGAAAGATCGTCATCCACTATTTTTCACCGGAAGAATTGGACGGTGTGGTTGAGCGATTACTCAACTAGCTGAGGGTGCGTTTTGAGGGAAGATTTTCTGCTCCCAGCTGGAGTAGAATGCCGACGAGTTTTGTCGGCTTGGATTGAAAAGTATCCGGTAGGTGATTGAGAGCCTCCCGGTGCGATCAAGTGTGATGGTGTAACCCCGTGGGAGGTATGAGTGATGTGGATTAAGGATAAGCAGGAAGGGAAACGTCCGGCAGGACAAAGCGAGGGAACTGATATGGATAATCTGGAAGCCGCAGCACCGCGTGAAGGGAACGAAGAGATCAATGCCTTTGTCGGGAAGGGCGTCAGTTTTAAGGGCGTCATTTCCTATAACGGCACCGTGCGAATCGATGGCAATCTGGATGGTGAAATCCATACGGAAGGTGTGTTGTTGGTCGGTGAGGATGCGGTCTTGAACGCGAAGATCACAGCCGGCACCGTCGTGTGCAAAGGAAAAATAACCGGCGACATCAGTGCCCGCGAGAAAGTGAAATTGCGCGCGCCCGCTGTGGTGAATGCCGGCGTGAAGGCACCGCTGATCTCCATGGAAGAAGGCGTCGTGTTTAACGGAACGCTGGAAATGAGTCAGTCGGCGACGCGCGAGCCGCAGGGGCAGGGGGCCACGCGGGGGCAGGGCGTCAAGTTGGTGAGCGGATAGACGACCTGAAGGGCGAATTCGGTGGACAGAGTCCTGCTTGCCTTGTATGCAGGAGTCAGGCACGGTGAGGTTTCACGCAGGCCATACCCCGGCCGGTCACAGTCGTTGGATGTGCGAAGGAGGACGCCGATGTGGGGTGAGACGAAAAAACAGCCCGTCGCGGAAGATGACAAATTTACCTTTCTTGGAAAGGGGACGAGCTTTAAGGGGATCGTCACGTTTGATGGCACCGTCCGTATCGATGGTCGCGTCGAGGGGGAAGTGCATACGGGTGGGGCAGTCATCATCGGGGAAAGTGCCATCATCAAAGGCGTGATCGCCGCCGGTTCCGTTGCCATCAGCGGGCGGGTGAAGGGGTCGGTGACCGCACTCCAGAAAGTTGAGCTCCAAAAGCCCGGCATTCTTATCGGCGACATACAAAGCCCGGTGATTATGATTGAGGAGGGCGCTCATTTTCACGGCATGAGCAACATGGGGGCGGAGAAGTGGGTGGAGGATGAGGTGTCTGAATCCGCCTCACCGCAGGATCCCGGCGTGCATGACCTCGTTGCCCATCGCGGCAAAATCAAAACTCAAGAACCGTAATTGCTCGGTGCAATCTTTCCCTCGGTACCACCTATGACACGTCAGACAGTGCTGCTTGGCATGAGCGGCGGAGTGGACAGTTCCGTCGCAGCTTCTCTCCTGGTACGACAAGGATACGATGTACATGGCGTCACCCTCCAGGTGTGGGAGCATGAGGATGATCAAGTGGCCGCTTCCAAGCGCTGGGAAGAGCGTGGTTGTTGCAAGATTGGCATCGCTAAGTTCGTCGCCCAGCGCCTGAATATTCCCTACGAAGTCGTTGACCGCCGCGAGGCTTTTCAGCAAGGCGTGATCGATGATTTCGTGGCCGGGTATGCATCCGGCACCACCCCCAATCCCTGCGTGCGTTGCAATGAGCGCGTGAAGCTGCGATCCCTCTACGCCTTGGCGCTGGAGCGAGGTATGGACTATGTGGCCACCGGGCACTATGCGCGCGTTCAGCAGGCGGAAGGACGGTGGTCGCTGCACCGGGCGTTGGACCAGCGCAAGGATCAAAGTTATTTTCTGTATCGACTCAATGCTGCCTGGTTGCCGCGTCTGATGTTTCCGGTCGGACACATGCAGAAGCGCGAGGTATGGCAGGAGGCCGAATCGCTTGGGTTGCCGGTGGAGGAACTCAAGGAAAGCCAAGAGATTTGTTTTGTGAGTCACGGCGACTATCGCACCTTCATCGAGCAGGAGAGGCCGGCGGTCAAGCAGCCCGGCTCATTCGTGGGGGTGGGTGGCGAGGTCCTTGGACAGCATGAAGGGATTGCCTTCTACACGCCGGGCCAGCGCCGTGGATTGGGCATTGCCGTGGGGCAAAGGCTTTATGTCCAGAAAGTCGTGCCGGAGTCGAGCCAGGTTGTGTTATGTACGGAAGATCAGCTTGTGCAGAGAGACTGCCACGTAGCCGATCTCAGTCTCCTTGACCACGTGATCAGTCAGCAAGCGATCGAGGCTAAGGTGAAGGTTCGTTATGCCACGCCTCCTTCGACCGCCACCCTCGTGCCCTCGGACAACGGAACAGTCCACGTCCGATTCCACCAGCCGCAACGGGCGCTCAGCCCCGGCCAGTCAGCCGTGTTCTATGATGACGACCGAGTGCTCGGTGGCGGCATCATCCAAGGTTCCTAGTCATCGATAGTTGTTTTCCTTTCACCTTCTCACATGGGTCGAGCATGGAGGAGGGTTCAACCTATAAACGGCTGTAGAAACGTGGTGCTGCTACGCGATACCCTCACTGGCTGCGGGTGAGGGGGGCATTGCTTATCACGGAGGGACTCACCCTATGGGTGAAGCAACACGCAAG
>JAHFEW010000181.1 GCA_023248215.1 Nitrospira sp. | reverse complement strand
TTGACGGCTATTACATCCTGGCCGACTTTCTGGAAATTCCGAATCTCCGGCAACGAGCCAATACTTATTTAGGGTATGTCTGCGAACGGTATCTGTTTGGCCGAGATGATGCGCAAGAGCCGCATGCGACGTCCGGCGAACGGGCGTGGTTTGTGACCTATGCCGTGTCCTCGTTCATCTATCGTCTCTTTGTGGTCGTCGCGATCCTCCTATATCTCACCGATCAACTCTTTGTGCTCGGAGTGCTGTTCGCCGTCATGACGGCCTTCACCTGGTTTGTGCTGCCGTTGGGGAAAGGCGTGAAGTATCTGTTCACCAGTCCACGCATTCGCCGCGTTCGTGGACGTGCCGTGGCCGTGAGCATGGCTCTGTCAGCGGTCGTCGTGCTGGTTCTCGCGCTGATTCCCGCGCCCTTCCGGACCAGAGCCGAGGGAGTGGTGTGGATTCCCGATGAGGCGATCGTGCGGGCTGAAGTAGACGGGTTTGTCGAACGGGTTGTGGCGATGCCGGGATCACGCGTGCAGCCGGGTGATCTTTTGGTGACGTGTCATGATTTCGCGGTCGAGACGGATGTGAAGGTGCTCGAAGCCCAGCTGCGGGAGATCAAAGCCCGGATTCGCGAGCAGATGGTGGATGATCTGGTCAAGGCGAAAATGCTGGAGGAGGAGCAACATTATATCGAGGAGCGTCTGGCCCGAGCCCGGGAACGGAAAACCGAGCTCGTGATTCGCAGCAAGGCCGGCGGAACGTTTGTGCTCCCGAAGGCGGATGATCTGCCCGGACGATTTGTGAAGCGGGGCGATGTGCTTGCCCACGTCGTCGACCTGAATACCATCACGGTCCGAACGATCGTGGATCAGAATGATATCGATTTGATTCGGCATGAGATACGGGGTGTACAAGTCCGGTTGGCCGAGCGGCTGGCCGACCCCATGACGGCGATGGTGAAACGCCTGGTCCCAGCGGCCACGGTCGATCTTCCCAGCCCGGCATTGGGCAGTGAGGGCGGGGGACAGGTGCCGCTCGACCCGCATGATCCCAAAGGCCAGAAGGCGATGAAGAAACTCTTCCAGGTTGATCTTGAGCTGCCTGCCCAGAACGGCGTGCTCAATGTGGGAGGGCGGGTGTATGTCCGGTTTGACCACGGGTGGGATTCTTTAATCGCACAATGGTATCGACAGGGACGCCAGCTCTTCCTGGCGCGATTCAATGTTTGATCTGGCGCGAGAGCGAACCGCACTGCACAGCGCCTATCCGGAACGCCATGTGCCGAAGGAGGGGTGGTTCGATCGTCAAGGGACCCGCCTCATCAGCCCCCTGCTTCGTCGACTGCGTGTGCGGCAATGCGTGCAGACCACGATCGTGGCCCAAGTGGCGGAACAGGGGCAGGGACTCGATTGTGTGTCAGACAGTCAACTCCGGCAGCAGGCTGCGCAACTACGGGACAAACTCCGTCGTGATGGACTCTCCGAGGATCTGGTGTGTCGCGCGTTTGCGCTCGTGCGCGAGGTGGCCCATCGCACAATCGGGCAGCGGCATTACGACGTGCAGATCCTTGGAGGGTGGGTGCTCTTGAACGGCTGTATTGCCGAGATGACTACCGGTGAGGGCAAGACACTCACGGCGACATTGGCTGCCGCAACTGCGGCCATGGCCGGTGTGCCGGTCCATATCATTACGGTCAATGATTATCTGACGGGGCGGGATGCTCAGGAGATGAAGCCCATCTATGAGATGCTGGGCCTCTCGGTGGGAGCCATTACCCATGAGCTCAATCCGGTCGCCAGACGGGGAGCCTATGCTTGCGACATCACGTATTGCTGCAACAAAGAACTGGCGTTCGATTATCTTAGAGACCGCTTAGTGGTCGGGCGGCAGCCGAATCGGATTCAACTTCAGCTCGAGCGTCTCTACGGCGATGCGACCAGGTTACGGCAGTTGGTCTTGCGGGGCTTGTGCTTCGGGATCGTCGATGAAGCCGACAGCGTGCTGGTGGATGAAGCGCGAGTGCCCTTGATCATTTCAGGCGCCGGTGGTCAGGTGCCTGAGAAAAAGATTTATGAAACGGCCCTGGAACTCGCCCGAGGTTTGGAGCGAGGACAAGATTTCTCGCTCGATGGACGGGAGCGGAGCATCCGTTTGACTCCCATGGGGCAGGCCACACTTACGAAGCGAGCCGCTGATCTCAGGGGGATCTGGTCGGGACCACGGCGCCGGGAAGAACTTGTGCGTCAGGCGCTCACCGCGCTCTATCTGTTTCACCGCGATGTGCACTATCTCTTGCGCGATGAGAAAGTGCAGATTATCGACGAGTACACCGGACGCATCATGGGCGACCGTTCCTGGGAGCAGGGGCTGCATCAGATGATTGAGCTGAAAGAAGGGTGCCCGCTCACCCCGATGCAAACGTCGTTGGCGCGCATCACCTACCAGCGCTTTTTCCGGCGGTATCTCTGGTTGTCCGGCATGACCGGCACGGCGCAGGAGGTGGCCGGCGAACTGTGGAATGTCTATCGACTGGCGACTGTCACGATTCCGACCAATCGTCCGCTACAACGGCGGTGGATGGGGGAGCGGTTCTTCGCCACGGCTGAGGAGAAGTGGGATGCCGTGGTGGATCGAATCGGAGCGTTGCGGGGGCAGGGGCGTCCGGTTCTTGTGGGCACCCGCTCCGTGGCGGCATCGGAAGTGCTCAGCGCACAGTTGACCAAAGCGAATATCGAACACGTGGTGCTGAATGCCAGACAAGATCAGGAGGAGGCGTCGGTTGTTGCGGCAGCGGGAGAGCAAGGGCGCGTCACCGTGGCGACGAACATGGCGGGTCGCGGAACCGACATTAAGTTGATGCGTCAGGTAGCGGACGCCGGAGGGCTGCATGTGCTCGCGACCGAACGCCACGAAGCGGCGCGCATCGATCGGCAGCTGTACGGGCGGGCGGGTCGGCAAGGGGATCCCGGGAGTTACGAAGCCGTGACGTCTCTGGAAGATGAGCTGATGGCCACCTCGCGCGGCAGACTCTCGCGATGGGCCGCGCAGTTGCTGCTGACGTCGGGGCGACCGCTGCAGGGCCGGCTCGCGCGCTTTCTCGTGCGCCGAGCCCAGCTGTCTGCGGAGCGCATGCAGGCTCGTGTTCGACGGGAGTTGTTACAAAGCGAAGACCAACTGGAGTCCACGCTGGCGTTTTCTGGACGAGTGGAGTGACGAGAGCAGGAGGGAAAGCGGTTATGCACATTCGGACTCATGTCGGAGGGTTCGTCGCAGCGGCTCTGGTCTGCTGGGTACCGGGGGTACAGGCCTCTACGCAAGATCTCAACTGCCTGATCCAGCCGTTTGTCGTCATTACGATTACGACGCCGGTCGGGGGCTTGTTGGAAACGGTGCAAGTTGACCGCGGTGATCTTGTGAAGGAAGGACAAATTCTGGCGACGCTTGATACGAGCGTGGAGCGAGCCACGGGGTCCGTCCAGCATGCGCAGGCAGAACTGAGCAACCGGCGATTGGCGGATTTGGAATTGCAACGGACGTCGGCCGAAGTCGCGCTCCGGACGATCAAAAGCCCTGTCAATGGGGTCGTGGTTGAACGGTTCATGCATCCGGGAGAGTTTCCAAAACAGGAAAAGATCCTGAAAATTGCGCAGATCGATCCGCTTCGAGTCGAAGTGTACGCTCCCGTCTCGTTGTTAGGAAAAATCTCTGTCGGAGCGACGGCCTACGTCAAACCCGAGGCGCCGCTGACCG
>JAHFEW010000046.1 GCA_023248215.1 Nitrospira sp. | reverse complement strand
CAATGGGCACTTTACTGGTTTCGCTATGTCGAATCCTAAAGGTATTTCCGGTATCAGTTAGGTCCCGCGCTTCCTTTTCCAGAAGACTACGAAACGTTGGCTCTGAGGCAGATTTGTCTAGCAGGAGCGAAATGGATGTTCTTTTGTCTGTGTGCTCCAGCGTTTTCAGTCTTTCCCAAGCGTCCCATAGTTTTTCTAAAGAGTCCTTCCGGATAACCAAATCCGGGTCAAGGTACTTCGACCTCGCAGTCTCAAGGAGCAAATTTAGGTCATTGTCTCCCGTACTGAACCGGGCCAAGGTTAGTGCCTCTCTTATCCCTGCCGGCGCCAGCCGCTGTATTGTGCCTTCTTCATTCAACTCGAAGGCGATGCCATTTCGAGCAAAGATGCGATTAATGGCTTCACGCCAAGCGTCTTGTCCTTCCTGCTCATTGAAGCTGAGGTGAAAGTGGCTAAAGAAGGGGTGGTGTCGGCCCTGTATCGGACTCCCAGTGCTTCGAAAGCAGAACTCTATCAGATCAAGGATGGCTGGTTTTGAGGGGACTGTGTGGGGACTAAGAGGCCAATTTACTTCGGGGATGTCTGCTCGTACGGCGAGAGAAAAATTTCTTTCTGAGCATCCACAAACAGCTGGTGTCTCCGGGCATGTTTCTGGATAACGAAAGCCAAATGATCCATCCTGTAATCGGGAGCTAACCGCTGCGACGATCCCTCCCCAGATGGAGGGGGAAATGTCCTCGCTTGTTCGTGGTCGCGGACCGGTTTCTCGGTCGCTAAAATACTGCTGAGGCATGGACTTTCCCAGTTACACCGGCGCCTGTAACCATCAACTAATCAACCTTCCGACCCGTTGCCCCTTCCCCCGGTGGCTACGTATCTGCGGTGAGTGGGGTGGGGATTCTGAGCGTCGTCAAGGTGGTCGTGAGAAAGCGCTCCAGCTGACTCAGGGCGCCCTGCTCCGGCAGGTGGCCTATCCTGTTCGAAGTTTCGTTCCCGCATCGCGCAGAACGAAACAAGTTGAGAGGCCAAGACCTGAGTTGCCCGGAGCGCCACGAACACCTTGATTTTCGCGCTCAGAAGATCCATCCCACTCGCCGGACTACACCGGCCACTTCTCCTCATTCCAGGCCATCTCCCAAAACATCCATTCATATTTCGAGCTGATTAAGAACGCCTGCTCCATCCGTTTCTTTTCCTCATGCCCTGCGGTCCGCGCCCAGGTATCGATCCTGGCCCGCATCCATTCCTGCACCGCCTCGAATTCCGGGGAAGCATAGAGCAGCAGCCAGTCTCGGTAGGGATGTTTGGCCGGCGGGGTGCCATTCTTGAGGAAGTGTTTGCCGACGACGCAGTAGATCCAGGCGCAGGGAAGGGCGACGACAGCGATTTCGGTGGCGGTGCCGCCCTGGGCGACGGCGAGCATGTGGCGGGTGTAGGCATAGTTGGTGGGGGCCATCGGCTCGTTCAGCATCGTTTGCGGCGAGAGCTTCCAACGTTTGCCGTAGTTCTCATGGAGGCTGCGTTCGACCGTGATGGTTTCTTCGGCCAGTTTGGCAAAGCGTAGGGCTGACTCGGAATCTGGCGCTCGCAGGGCCCCGGCCGCAAAGACACGGGCGAGATCCGCGAGGAAGCGGGCATCCTGCAGGATGTAGTAGCGGAACTTTCGCTCCGGCAGCGTGCCCTTGCCGAGGGCACGCACGAACGGGTGGGTCAGCTGCGCGTCCCACACGGGCTGGGCCAGCTTGCGAAGATGGTTCGAAAACGACATCCGGTTCCTCCTTCGTCAGCGTGCAGCGTAACTCGTCGCTCGTGAATCATATTTCGCGAACAATGATAGGGACAGAATCATTCCCGTTTGCGCGTCACGCTCTTGGCGCCCAGGGTCTGGGCAACTGATTAATGCCATCCAGCGCGGCGACCCGATAACATTCCGCGAGGGTCGGATAATTGAAGACGGTGTCCACGAAGTAGTCGATCTGGCCATGGTAGGCCATGACGGTTTGGCCGATGTGAATGAGTTCTGTTGCGCCATCCCCGATCGCATGGACGCCGAGCAACTCGTGCGTCTTGTGGTGAAAGAGAAGCTTCAGCATGCCAATGTCATCTCCGATGATCTGTCCGCGAGCGATCTCCCGGTAGCGGGCGATGCCGACGGCGTAGGGGACTCCATTCTTTGTGAGCTCGTCTTCATTGCGGCCGACCATGGAGATTTCGGGGATTGAGTAGATGCCGTACGGCATCAATTCCGTCTGGGTTTGAAAAGGAATTCCAAAGGCGTGGCAGGCGGCGTGACGGCCCTGTTGCATCGACGTGGAGGCCAACGCGGGAAAGCCGATGATGTCGCCTGCCGCATAGATGTGTGGAACCGCGGTTTGATAGTGCTCATTGACCTGAAGCCGTCCGCGATTGTCTGCTGCCAGTCCGACCGCCTCCAGGTTGAGCCTGGCGCTCGCGCCGATTCGGCCGACTGAATAGAGCACGGTCGTGGCGCCGATCTCCTTGCCGCTCTTCAAGCCGACAATCACCTGTTGCGCGGGATGCGCCTCGACCGATACGACCTCCTCATTGAACCGGAGTGTGACGCCGATGCTGCGCATGTGGTACTGCAGCGCCTCGATCGTTTCCTGGTCGACAAACTCCAGCAGACGGGGCCGACGCTCGATGAGGGTGACATGAATACCCATCATTGCCAAGATCGAGGCGTATTCGGTGCCGATCACTCCTCCGCCGATGATGGTGATGGACTTGGGGAGCTGCTTCAGTGTGAGGAGACCGTCAGTATCGATGATGGTTTCGTCGTCGAACGGAATATGAGTCGGTCTGGCGGGAAGTGTCCCGCAGGCGATGACAATGAAGTCGGCCGTATGGTCGCGATGGTCGCGCGGGCTCTCAATGCTGAGGCGATGCGGATCCACGAATGCGGCGGTGCCGACAAATATCTCGACATTGTTCCGTGCCATCTGGTTGTGGATGATTTCGATTTCCCGCTTAATGACGTGATTGGAGCGGAAGGTCAGGTCTTCCATCGTGATGTCTTGTTTGACGCGGTAACTCGCGCCATACAGGCCACGCTGGTGGAACCCCGAGAGGTAGAGGACGGCTTCGCGGAGGGATTTGCTCGGAATCGTGCCGGTATTGGTGCAGACGCCGCCGAGGACCAGTTTGCGCTCGATTATGCCGACCTTCTTGCCCAGTTTGGCCGCCTGGATGGCGGCTTTCTGGCCTGCTGGGCCGGTGCCGATGACTAAAAGATCATAGTGCGCCATGACACCTCTGCTGCGACAGCCGATACCCTTGCCCGACACCGTCGTTCTCGCTCAGTCTCCTCGACGTAGTGCAGAGACTACGCCTCCGTCGCCTTCGCTGCGAGCGGCAGCTGCGGGCTTCGGTTTCGTCTGTCTCGCGACGAGGCGTATTCATTGTTCCGAGTCGGCCGATTCGTGCAGGCTGCGTCCGGCTTAGCTGGCTGTGACGAGCGAGTGCGCAAATCGGAATGCTTCGTCCAAGTCCGGCAGCTGCGCCAACTCGGGCGTGATTTGGAGATAACGAACTTTGTTGTGTTTGTCCACCACCATCACGGCGCGGCTCAGGAGATGGGGGTCCTTGAGCAGCAATCCGTGCGCCTTGCCGAAATCGGCGGCGCGAAAATCGGACAGGAAAGTCACGTTCGCGATCTTCGCCTCTTCCGCGAAACGCTTTTGCGCGAAGGGCGTATCGATGCTGATGGTGATGAGTTCCACCATCCGATCCAGTCCCTTGTTCTTTTCACTCAAATAGTGGGTTTGTTGTTCGCACACTTTGGTATCGAGCGAGGGGACGACACTGATGATGCGGACCTTCCCCTTTCCCTTGGTGTCGTTGATATTGACCATCGATAGGTCCGTCTGGACCAATTTCACGTCACGCAGGCTGTCGCCGACTTTGATCCCCATGCCCGAGAGCATCATGGGCTTGCCTTGAAACAGGATGTTGTTGCCTTCGCCCGCTTTCGCGCTGCCGTCGGCCATCGGAAGATTTTTGTAGGCGAAGTCCCGTGTGCCCGAACCGGGCAATGTCCCACAGCTGCTGAGCCCCAGGCATACCAACGCAGTCAGGAGGCATGGAAGTGCATGGGAGCAAATCGCGCGGGACCGAATCGGCAGCATGGAGAGTCTCCCTGGATGAACGGATGACGTCGGATGCGTTTTCGTCACTGTATGGATGCGGGGGCGCTCTGTCAAGGTTGCAGAAAGTCGATGAGATGCCGGTTGACCGCCTGCGGTTGTTCCCATTGGGGGATGTGGCCGGAGTCGGGAATCACGATCAGCCGGGCCTGGGGGATCGTCGCTTGGAGGTCGCGACCGACCTGCGGCGGGAAGAGTCGATCCTGTTCGCCCCAAAGAATCAAGGTGGGGTGGCGTATTTCGTTGAGCCTGGTCGCAAAGTGTTGTTCCCATAGGGGCAGGCTGTCTCGGATCGAAAGCAGAGGGGCGATCATGTTCGCCCGTTGCCGATTTCGGGTGGAACGATCAAGCACTGCCGGCGTCAGCAATGCATGGTCGAACACAATCTCCTTGAGGACCGCCTCCGTTCCGGTGCCTGGGAACAGCCAGTTGCCCAGACGGGCCAGCCAGACCGGCACGCGTGTGTTCACCGCGCGTTGCATCAGCGGGCTGGCCAGGCGCTCTCGCACATGGTCGGGCAAGCCGTCGATCAAGACCAGCCGATCGACCCGCTCCGGGTGGGTCAACGCCATGCCGATCGCGACGCCGCCTCCCATGGAATTCCCGACCAGTGTAGCAGTGGAGAGGCCCAGGGCATCCATGAGGCCACGCATTGATTCGATGAGATCTTCCGGTCGATAGTCGAGGTCCGGCTTGTCCGAGAGCCCAGATCCGATCAGATCCGGCGTGATGACGCGGAAGCGTGCAGCCAGGGGCAGCTGCTGATACTCCCATTGCCACATGGAACCGCCATAGCCGTGGATCAAGATGAGTGGCGGGCCGTGGCCTTCGTCGAGATAGGCGATACGGTGGCCATTGACGGAGGCGGTCTTGATGGGAAATCGCTGGATGGCGTCGAACCAGGGAGGAATTTCCGGGGATGCCGCACAGCTGCTCATGAGGATCGCCGCGACACAGAATGCTGCGATGTTGGTCGATGCGAGCGTTGCAAGCCGGGCGAGCCACGCCGGGAGCATCACCGGCTACTCCAGTTGCAGGACGGTCTCGTCGATCTTGACGTTGTCGCCCTCGGCGACGAGGATGGCCATCACGCGTCCATCCATGGGAGCAGGGACTTGGCTCTCCATCTTCATCGCTTCGATGATCAAGAGCGGATCGCCGGTTTTCACCTGGGCGCCTTCCGTCACCAGCACCTTGACGACGCGGCCCGGCATGGGAGGCGCGACGTCACCGGGCTTGGTCGGCTTGGGACGCTTCGGCTTGGCCTTGCTGCCGGTCGCGGGTGCTTCGGGCACACCCGCGAGGACTTCCTGGAGCGGCTCGAGCGAGACTTCTTGCAGCCGGTCGTTGACGCGGATGTAGTAGGGTTTGCGACCGTCGGTGGTTCGGCCCGAGCCGGAGACGACCACGTGGTACGTTTCGCCATGGACGGAAATGTTAAATTCCGCCGGAGCAAGGTGCAGGTCGTGCGCGACGGCCGGTCCTTTCGCTTCGGACGGCTCCAACGGCTCGGGCTGCAACTCGCCGCGCTCCCGTGCTTCGAAAAAGTCCCGCGCAATCGCCGGAAACAGTGCAAACGACAACTGGTCTTCGAGTGTGGCGGCGGATTGAGGCATGTCTTTCTTGAGCTTTTCAAATTCCGATTCCAGTCGGTCGGCCGGACGACCCTTGACCGGTTCTTCATCGCCGATGGCTCGTGCCATGATTTCTTTATCGACGGGGCCCGGAGCCCGGCCGTAGAGACCCAGGAAGTAATTCTTGGTTTCCGTCGTGATGACCTTATAGCGTTCACCCTGCTCGCCTGTGAGCACGTTGAGGGTGGCCTGAGTGCCGACGATTTGGCTGGTTGGCGTGACCAGCGGTGGATAGCCCATGTCTTTACGGACACGAGGGATTTCATCCATCACTTCTTTCATCCGGTCGAGGGCGTTTTGTTCGGCCAGTTGAGCGGCCAGATTGGAGAGCATGCCACCGGGAATTTGCGAGGTCAGGATTTCCGCATCGACGCCCGTGAAGTCGCTTTCGAATTGCCGGTACTTCCGGCGAACGTTGCGGAAGTGTTCAGCAATGGGTTTCAGATCTCGCAAGTCCAATTGGCTGTCGTAAGGGGTGCCCCGCAAGGCGGACACGATCGATTCGGTCGGAGGATGCGACGCTCCTCCAGCCAAGGGAGAGATAGAGGTGTCCAGCATGTCCACCCCGGCCAACACCGCCATGAACGAGGACATGGTGCCCATTCCAGATGTGTAGTGAGAATGGAGGTGAATAGGGACACGGACTGCTGCTTTCAACTTTTTCACCAGGCGATAGGCATCCATGGGCGCCAGGAGGCCGGCCATGTCCTTGATGCAGATCGTATCGGACCCCAGGTCTTCGAGACGTTTGCCCATTGTGACGAACCCGTCCAAACGGTGGACCGGGCTGGTGGTGTAGGAGATCGCCGCTTCCACATGTTTTTCGCAGGCCTTCACCTCACGGATCGCCCGCTCCAGATTGCGGACGTCATTCAAGGCGTCGAAGATGCGAAAGACATCGATGCCGTTCGTCGCGGACCGTTCGATGAACTTTTCCAGCACATCGTCTGCGTAGTGACGGTAGCCGACGAGGTTTTGGCCACGCAGCAACATTTGAAGCTTGGTGTTCGGCATCGCCTCCCGCAGCGCGCGCAGGCGTTCCCAGGGGTCTTCCTTGAGGAATCGGAGGCACGTGTCGAAGGTGGCTCCGCCCCAGACTTCCAACGACCAAAACCCGACGGCGTCCAGTTTTTGGGCGATGGGGAGCATGTCCTCGGTGCGCATCCTGGTGGCCAACAGGCATTGATGCCCATCACGTAAGGCGACTTCGGTCAGTAATAGTTTTTTCCCCGGCGCTGGTTCCACGCTAAATGCCGGTTTCGCTGGCCGCACGTTCACCACAGGGCGTGCCGCAGCCGGGCGTGCGGTAACTGCGCGAGGTTTCTTCGACCGGGGTTTTTTCGGGGCGGTTTTCTTGGTCTTTTTCGTTGCCATACTGGCGGCCTTGGGCGGCGGATCCGCTTACGTGACAGGGTTAAGGTGTTGCTGCCTGGTGGCTGGGGAGGTCAGAGTCCTTCGTAGGCGGCGATCGCTGCGGAAATCGCCAATACCAGGTCCTCAGGCTCCTCGGACTCTTCGTACTGATACAGGTCCGGATGGGTCTCCAGGTAGGACGTGTCGAATCGTCCGGCCTGAAAATCTTGTTCCATCATAATGTTCATCATGAACGGGATCGTCGTCTTCACCCCCCGCAGGACATATTCCTCCAGCGATCGCCGCATGCGGCTGACGGTTTCTTCCCACGTGCGTCCGCGCACGGTGAGTTTTGCCAGCAGCGCGTCGTAGTAGGGCGGAATCGTGTAATCGCGATAGACGGCTCCGTCGATCCGGACTCCGATGCCGCCGGGGGAGAGGTAGGCTGTGATGGTGCCGGTGCAGGGCATGAAGTTATTACGCGGGTCTTCGGCGTTGATACGGCATTGGATCGCATGGCCCTGCAGCGTGACATCCTTCTGGCGAATCTCCAACGGTTTGCCGGCGGCGATCGAGATTTGATTGCGGACGATGTCGATGGCCGTGATCTGTTCCGTCACCGTATGTTCGACCTGGAGTCGCGGATTCATTTCGATGAAGTAGAAATGGCCCTCGTGGTCCAGGAGAAATTCGACCGTGCCGGCGTTGTCGTATTGCACCGCTTTGGCGATGGCGATGGCGGCCTCACCCATCTGCGCGCGCAGTTTCGGCGTTAGCACGAGCGAAGGGGCGATCTCGATCAATTTCTGGTGACGGCGCTGTATGGAACAATCGCGCTCCCCCAAGTGGATGATGTTGCCGTGCTTGTCGCCCAGGATCTGAAATTCGATATGGTGCGGGCGCTCAATATACTTTTCTATGAACACGCTGCCGTCGCCGAAGGCCGCCAGGGCTTCCCTCGACGCGACTTCCATATTCTCGCGTAACTCTTGATCCGACCGTACCACGCGGAGTCCGCGTCCCCCGCCGCCGGCGCTGGCTTTGATCATGACCGGGTAATTGATGTGGTGGGCGAACGCCAGAGCCTCTTCGACATTCGTGACCCCGCCTTCGGTGCCCGGCACAATCGGCACGCCGGCCTGTTTGGCGATCTCGCGCGCCTTCACCTTGCTGCCCATGAGGTGAATGGCCTGCGGAGATGGGCCAATGAACGTAATGCCGGAGGCTTGGCAGAGGTGGGCGAATTGTGCGTTCTCCGAGAGAAAGCCGTATCCCGGATGGATCGCATCGGCACCGATGCGCTTGGCGATCTCCACGATCTGCTTCATGTCCAGGAAGCCTTTGACGGGCCCCGGACCTACGAGGTAGGACTCGTCGGCTTTCTTGACGTAGATGCCGGAAGAATCCGCTTCGGAATAGATCGCCGCCGTCGCGATGTTGAGCTCGCGACAGCCACGGATGATGCGCATGGCGATTTCGCCACGATTGGCAACCAGGATCTTCCGAAACATGATGGGATTGCGAGAGGCTTGGAGCCGCACCTCACCTCTGATTCGCCTCCAAAAAAGATCGCGTAACCTAGCATAGGGTCAAGAGAGTTGTCGAGACGAACGAAGACGACACGTGAATAAGGGGAGAGACGCAGCACTGGGCAGGAGGTGCTGGGCCTCCTGCCGCGAGGGATCTTACTTGGCTTGTATGAGTACCGGCTTGGACTGGGCACTGCCTCCGCCGGCCACGACGATGATGAAGGACATGCCGGCCTTCGCCTCCGGCACAACGGCTTCGATTGTGGTGTCATTCAGAAATTGATAGTCGACCTTTTCATTGGAGGCAGCACTAAAGGTCACGCCGTGGAAGCACTCCCGGCTGCCGAAGTTTTCCCCTTTGATCGTGACCTTCTGACCTGGCTTGGCTTCATCTGGCTCGACCTTGGCGATGGACGGTCGCTTCGAGCGATCGCAGACCGGATCTTTTTCCACCTTGCTGGCGTCGAATCCCTTGATGGATTCCGTGTCAAACAGAGAAAATCCGGAACCCTCCACCATCGCTCCTTCTTGAGCGTGGCCCGCGTGGATGGCGACGAACGTGGTTCCCAGGTAGAGGGCAGTGCCGACGATGGACATGACAATAGTGCGCATGAAAGCCTCCTTCAAGGAGATGATGTCTTCGTGAGCGGCGTATAGGATTCGCTGATGATTTTTTGCCCGTCATCCGACAGGGCGAATTGCTCGAATGCCTCGACGAGCGGGTCGGGCTCATTGCTCGACAGCAACAAGACCGGCCGGCGAAGGGGATAGCGTCCATCCTTGACGGTGGGTGTTTCCGGTTCCACCTTGTCGACCGGCAAGAGGCGAACGGGAACACCCGATGCCACGGCTTCCAAGGCCTGGCCGAGGGAGAGGTAGGCCACCGCCGAGAGAGGAGGGAGTGTCCCGGCGATCGTCTTGATGACTTTCTCGTCTTTGGCGATGACTTTGGTGCCCGCGGGAATCTTGCCGGCGATGCCCAGCTGTTGCTCGAAGGCATCGCGGTTATTTTCATTGCGGGGCCGGTCGATCAAGAGGACCTTCGTATCCGGCCCCCCCAGATCGGCCCACATCTTGAATTTCCCCGAAAACAGCTCGGCGACCTCTTGTTTCGTGACTTCCTTCGTGAAGTTCGACCGGTGCACCATGATGGTGATCCCGTCCCAGGCAATTTGGAGGGATCGAAGACCGGCTTCCGCGGTCCCGGTGACGGCGATCTTCGCCTGTTTGGTTTTGACCATTTCTACGGGTTTTGAATTGTCATCCCACACGAGGTCGAGATAGGCACGGGGATTGGCTTTTTCAAATGCGTGGGCCAGCGATTCCATCATTCGTTGTTCGGGGCCGTGGCCGGCAATGACCAGTGATCCGGCCACCTCGGCTGAGGTCGGTATAGCCAGGAGGCACAATAGGGCGGCACAGACAAATCCGCTGATACGGGTGTGCATGCTGAACGCTTCTCCCTGTCAGTCCTGAACCGGTGTTCTGCCCTGCCAGATGGCGTTGGCGGGCGGGCGGAATGGGTCACCGGCCCTCGTCAATTCTTACCTCAAGAGCCGTTGCCTTCAGGGGGGGTGGGGGTTCCCTCACCGGACATCATGTCCGATGTGACATCGACCCGTTTGCCCATGGCGGGAGGAAGTTTGGAAAACCGATCCATACGCTCGTGCAGCATATTGTAGGCCTTCATTTCTTCGAAGCCGGGCTTATGGGTCCCTTTCACCTTGGAGGCAAACGCCGAGAGCACCCTCGTGGCGCCGAGTCCCTTGCACTGTGGACAGACGGTATCTTCCGGCCGCGCATGGATGGATTGAGTTGCCTCGAACTGGTGCGTGCATTGTTCGCAACGATATTCGTAGACCGGCATAACCGACTCCTTGGATAAAGCCCGTGGCCGAGCGTCGGGTGTAGGGCTGGATAAAGCGATTCCCCTGTTGGTAACGCTTGACCCTGTGCATATCTTTGCACTATTGTACCGAAAATTTGTGTCGAAACGCGAGTCACAATTGGAGGATTGCTTCAAATGCCCCTGTTAATTCGGAAGTACAAAGGCAACAGTGGTGTCATGCAGGAAGAACGTATCGATGATCCGGATCGGATCGAGCGCTACATGCGCCTCTTCGACAAGGATGACGTCAAGAAGTTAGAGACGGGCGTCAAGACCGTGATCGAGAAGGATGAGTGGCTGCTCCTGCCGTAGGGCGACCTCCTGGTTTCATCCCACAACCTCACGTTCCTCACTGTCACTGATTCGCTGCGGCAAGGCGCCTCTGGCGCATTGCCCTCCTGCCTTTTCGCATGGTAGGGTGTCCGCAAGTGACAGTGACGCAGGCGTTAGACGGGGTATCATGGTCTATTGGCTTCATATTGCACGGGCGATCGATCGAGTGACGCTTCACCGGGATCGTTGTTCGGAAGTGCCTTCCAGCGTTTCAAGCAGTGATTTCTGGGAGGGAGGGTGGTTCGACTATCCGGACAAGGAACGGGCGCTAGCGGCTATGGAACAGGCCGGCACGAGCGACGAACGTAAATGTGCGCTCTGCAAACCGTAAGGTGAGAGATGATGCATGTTGAATGGTGAATAGGTATGCCCTGGGGCTCCTCGATTTCCTCGATTCACCATTTCACCATTTCTCATCCATAATTTCCCCTCGCCATGCCTCAACTCGCGCTACTCCTCACAACCATTGTGTGGGGGGCGACATTTCCGGCGACCAAAGCGGCGCTCGAACAAATCTCTCCGCTCTCGTTTCTCTTCTTGCGGTTTCTCCTTGGCATGATCGTCGTGCTTGGGGTCCTGTTGCTCGGGCGCCGGCGGCTGGCGAAGGATTCTTTTACATTGCGGATCAGCCTCATCGCGACGGGCTGGCTGTTTCTCGGTTATGTGCTGCAGACGGTTGGACTTCGCTTCACGACGGCATCCAATTCGGCCTTCATCACGGTGCTCTACGTCGTGTTCGTTCCGCTCTATTTGCGCCGCCTGGGTGTGCACACCTGGGTGTCCAATGGGATTGCGCTGGTCGGACTGTGGTTTCTCGTTCGGCCGACGGCTTCCGCCAATCTGGGGGATCTGCTGACTTTGGGGAGCGCCGCAGCCTTTGCCGCCCATATGGTCTGTCTGGAGCGTTATACCCGCGTCGCGGATTCGGTCTCCCTGTTCGCGTGGCAATTGCTGTTTATGACCCTGGCCATGTTGGGGACGATGTGGTGGGAGCATCCGGCCGCGTCGATGTTTGAGCCGACCCGCGTCTTGATCATCGGCTTGGTGGTCACCGGTGTTCTGGCGACGGGCGCGTTCGCTGTGCAGATGTGGGCACAACGGCTTCTTCCCGCACAGCAAGTGGCATTGTTGTTTGCTGCGGAACCGGCCGTCGCAGCATGGCTGGCATGGTATTTCCTGGGCGAAACCCTCGATACGCAGGGATGGTTCGGCAGCGCGATGATTCTGGGCGGCGTCCTGCTCGGGTCGTGGGCGACAGGCGATGTATCTCCGGCGCATCCCGAGTCTGTGCCTATGCATTCAGAAGGAGGCTGAAGTGGCTCAGAAATTCGGCAACAGTCGTTGGGTACAAGAGGGATTTCTCGATAACCGTCAGGACGGCACGATCATCGGTAGGATCACGTTCGCGGTGTTGGGCCCCGTAGATTTTTATCTCATCGGCAATGGTCGGGGAGAGGTGTTCGGCAAGGTGATTCGATTTAAGAATAGGCGGTTCGCTGATGAGGATCTCGCCGGTCAGGTGTTGGGCGATGTGGAAATCCCTCAAATCGGCGAGGTGAGTTTGATTTCCTTCGACCCGCATCCGCACCTGGTCCCGCATCCCTACATCGAATGGTTTTCAATGCGGAAGAATCACTACCGCATCGAACTAGTGCCGGAAGATGCTTGGATTGCGACTGCGCAGGAAGTTGTGGAGATCGACTCCATCAGCCGAGAGATTCGAGATCGGCTGGCATCTCAGTATCGGCGTAAGCCCATGTCGGCTGATGAGTCGGAGTGGGTGTAGGTCGGATGGAAAGGCGGGCGCCGGGCGCCCGCCTTGGTTCTTGAGTTAGGCGAGTTTGCCCTTGCCTTCTCGCACATGTGAAGGCACTTCTCGAATATCCCAGATCAGCCCCACCGCTTGCAGGCCACGCAAGAGGTAATAGGTAATGTCGATTTCCCACCAGTAGAAGCCCTGGCGAGTTGAGGCGGCATAGTAGTGGTGGTTGTTGTGCCAGCCTTCGCCGAGGGTAACCATGGCGAGGATGAAGTTATTCTTGCTGTCGTCTCCGGTCTTGTAGCGCTGGGATCCATAGACGTGCGAGAGCGAGTTGATCGTGCAGGTGCCGTGGAGCAAGACCACGGTGGAGACAAAGAAGCCCCATATCAGCATTTGGGGGCCGTTGGTGCCGAGGCTCGGCGCATAGGCCTCCAGCAACTTGCCCAGGCCGAACATGCCGAACCCACAGATCGTCGGGACGAGGGTATCGAATCGATCAAGGAAGACCAGTTCCGGAAACTTGGCGAAATCGCCGATGCTCTTCAGGCGCGGTGGAAAGAATTTCTTGGACGAGATCCAGCCGATGTGAGCCCACAGAAACCCGCCTTGGCGCACTGAATGGGTGTCTTCCGGCTTGTCGGAGTAGATATGGTGGTGGCGATGGTGTCCGCCCCACCAGAGTGGGCCGCGCTGTGCGCAGGAAGACCCGAGCATGGCAAAGGCAAACTGACAGGCTCGTGAGGTCTTAAAGGTACGGTGCGAGAAATAGCGGTGGTACCATCCGGTGATAGCGAACATGCGCACGAAGTAGAACGCGGCGGCCACGCCCACGGCCGTCCAGCTCCATCCGACAATGAATACGCCCAAACAGAGCAGGTGCACGATGATAAGAGGGATGGCTCTCAACCAGTCTACAGTAGCTGGAGCATCATCGGTGCGCATGTGCTCGAGGCCGGCCCAGGAGTCGAACCACCGTAATACGGTGAGCCAGGGGGCATCACCCTTGGGTTGCTCAGCGCTTTTGGAAGGCTCACCACGTTCAGGTAAGGTGAGCGGATGCAGATCACTACTCATGCCACCTCCACAATTTTTATGCGAATCGACGATGTATGACCGAGGGGTCGCGCCGTGGTTCCACTGACGTCACTTAGTCATCGCGGCGCTTGTGAGTGATACGATGAGGCAGGCCGCTGAATGCTTTGGGTTGTGTCGCTCACTTGAGCGAGGTCACGTAGGCTCGACTACACGTTGGATGATTATACACAGATTTACGGGGAATGTCCTGAGATTTTTTTTTGAATCGCGGCCCTGTGTTTCTGTGCGACTGCCGAGAATGCGGATGAAACGCTGTTTGTGGCCCTCTGGCCCGGTGGATATCGGCCTCTGTCTGTGAGTGAAATACCACATAACCGTTTGACTCTGTTCAGATCGCCCCTCTAAAATGCCCCCACTATGAATGATCGATTTCTCAAGGCGTGCCGGCGCGAACCGGTTGATTGTACGCCGGTTTGGTTCATGCGTCAGGCCGGCCGGTACATGATCGAGTATCGGCGGTTGCGAGAGAAACATTCGATTCTCGACTTGTGCAAGACGCCGGAGTTGGCGGCACAGGTCACGCTCCAGCCTATCGATCGATTCGCGCTCGATGCCGCCATCATTTTTGCCGATATTCTTCTCCCCCTTGAACCGATGGGGTTCTCTCTGGAGTTTGCGGAGGGTGAGGGGCCCGTCATTCATAATCCCGTGCGGGATCGAGCGGCAGTCGAGCGGCTGAAAGTGGTCGAGGGCGGCGAGCTCCAGTACGTCATGGATGCGATCAGCTTGACCCGCACCATGCTGGCCGGTCGGGTGCCGTTGATCGGGTTTGCCGGGGCTCCCTTTACGCTGGCCAGTTATGCCATCGAAGGGGGAAGCTCGCGGAACTATATCCACACGAAACAGATGATGTATAGCGAGCCGGAGGTCTGGCATCGGTTGATGGATAAGTTTGCGCGGGTGATTACCGGCTATCTCCGCCGCCAGATCAAGGCCGGCGCTCAGGCCGTGCAGCTCTTCGATAGTTGGGTCGGCTGCCTTTCTGCCGGGGACTATGCCGAATACGTCATGCCGCACGTACAGCTCATTTTCGAGGGATTGAAGCACGAAGGCGTTCCCCTCATTCACTTCGGCACAGGTACGACGGCGATTTTGAAGTCGATGCGCCAGGCAGGCGGCGATGTGATCGGGATCGATTGGCGAATTCATCTCGACGAAGCCTGGGCCCTGGTGGGCCATGATCGTGCGGTGCAGGGTAACCTCGATCCGGTCACGTTATTCGGGCCAATCCACGAAATCGAGCGGCGAGTAGCGGATATCCTTCGGCGAGCCGCCGGACGACCGGGACACATTTTCAACCTCGGGCATGGGATTCTCCCCAATACTCCGGTTGAGCATGTGGCGGCTGCGATCGATCTAGTGCATAAATTAAGCGCGCGCTAGGGGTGTGAAAGGTCAGTAGCGGAATGCTCAATGTTCAGTGTTTAATTGAGGATTGAGAATTGAACATTGAACCTTTCTCGTGAGACGAGATACGTTTCACGATTGATGATTCACGAAGATTAAGATGCCTGGACCACAACGACCGACAGCCGTGCTGCTGATGGCTATGGGCGGGCCCGACCGTCTGGAGAATGTGGAGGCCTATCTTAAGGATGTTCGGGGAGGGCGACCGACAGCACCTGAGCTGGTAGAGGAAATCCGTAATCGCTATCGTGTCACCGGCGGGAAATCTCCCGTACTCGGCATCACGCGTGAGGTGGCACGTGCGTTGGAGCAGAGGCTGAACGGACCAGAGGGAGAACGGTATCGATGTTATGTGGGGTTGCGGCACTGGCATCCGTTCATCAAGGAAACCTACGCCGAACTGCTTGAAGACTTTCCAGAACGGGTCATCGGGCTGTGCATGGCGCCGCAGTATTCTTCACTCAGCATCGGGGCCTACATGAAAAAAGTCGAGGAGGCACGGGCCGAACTCGCCAGTGAGACCCCGATCAGCTTCGTGACGAGTTGGCACCGACATCCACTGCTGATTTCCAGTATCACCGATAACATTCACCAGACCCTGCAGAAATTTCCCGCGGAGGTTCGTTCACGCGTGCCGGTTTTGTTTACGGCCCACAGTTTGCCGGAGCGGGTGGTGGCCATGAAAGACCCATACCCGGAAGAAGTCAAAGGGACGGTTCTGGCGATCTGCGATCGGCTCGGCGCCCAGCCGACGCGGTTCGCCTACCAAAGTCAGGGGCGGTCCGGCGAGAAGTGGCTCGGCCCGTCGGTGGAAGAGACGTTGGCTGAGTTGGCCCAAGAAGGCCATCGACATGTGCTGGTGGCGCCGATCGGCTTCATTTGCGACCACGTGGAAACCTTGTACGATATCGATATCGAGTTGAACCAGCTGGCCCGTACGAAGGGCATACAGCTGGAACGTATTCCCATGTTGAACGCCTCGGCTCCACTGATCGACATTGTGACGTCGGTGGTGGAGGCGCACGAATCCTCGCTGGTTCACTAGGAGGATGTTGAAAAAGGCCTGCAGCTTTGTTCTCGCGTCGCTCCGAGGCTCGACGTACCCAACCACGTACGACTCACCTCGTCGCTTGCTGCGGCCGCGCTGCAGGGCCTTTTTGAACATCTTGCGGGAATCATTCATCGATTGTCCTGACGCTCGAATTTTTCAGATAGCGTCGCAGCATTTTTCCACTCCCTACTAGCGGCACAACCTGTGGCGCGCACCCCCAAGTCAGTCATCATTGTCGGCGGAGGCATCTCGGGCCTCTCTACGGCCTTTGCCCTGTTGGAGCAGGCCGCGGCGGCTGACGTGCCACTCGCCTGCACCATCCTCGACGCGGCGCCGGTCTGGGGCGGCAAAATCCTGACCCATCGGGTCGGCCAGCTCGTGATGGAGGCAGGGCCCGACTCGTTCCTGTCGCAGAAACCCTGGGCCATGGAGTTATGCCGGCGCCTGGGAATGGCCGATCAGCTCATTAACACCAACCCCGTTGAGAAAAAAGCGAGTGTGTTGTGGGGGAGCCAGCTGCATGAATTGCCGGAGGGGCTGGTGACGTTTACGCCCACTCAGTTGGGGCCTTTTTTTCGCAGCGGGTTGTTGTCGTGGATGGACCTTGCGCGCATGGGGTGCGATGTATTGATTCCGCCACGCCGGTCAACCGACGATGAATCGCTCGCCGCATTTTTCCGCCGGCGATTCGGCCGGCACGCCTGCGAACGAGTCATGGAGCCGCTGATGGCGGGCATCTATGCGGGTGATGCCGAACAGCTGAGCCTGCGTGCGACCTTTCCGCGTTTCTACGAATTGGAGCAGGCGCACGGCAGCATTATTCGCGGCATGATGGCGGCCCGCCGTGCAAGGGGGCAGCAGGGCTCCGGTGGGCATCCTCGGCACACCATGTTCGTGACCCTGCGAAATGGCCTCGGTGATTTGGTGACGGTCTTGGCGAGCCACATTCAGAAGGCCGGCGGAGTCCTGAAAACCGGAGTCCAGGCTGAGGCTGTGCGGGTGCGGTCGCACCAGGCCGGCCGCTGGATGTACGATGTCATCTGCACCGACAGCACGGCCCTATCGGCGGAGGCGCTGGTGCTGGCGACGCCGGCCTATGTGAGCGCCGAATTGGTTCGGCCGTTGTCTCCCCTGGCGGCCGGATTGATGGATATGATTCCTTATGCTTCGACCGCGACCATCTCCCTCATTTATCCGGCTGACGCGGTGGGCAACCGGTTGCAAGGATTCGGCTTCGTGGTTCCGCGAATCGAGGGTCGCGATCTGATTGCCGCGACCTGGACGTCGATCAAGTGGCCCCATCGTGCGCCTCCGCAGGAGGTGTCCGTGCGCTGTTATCTTGGCGGGGTGGGGCGAGAAGCGGTTTTGCAGCGCGACGATAAGGCATTGGCGCAATGTGTGCGAGAGGAATTGGCTTCCATCGTCGGTCTGCAGGCAATACCCCACTACGTGGAGGTGAATCGGTGGCATCGGGCGATGCCGCAGTATACGATCGGGCATCTCGATCGGCTTGCGCAGCTGGAGGCGGCGCTGTCGCGATTCGGCGGCCTCTCCGTCACCGGTGCGGCGTATCGTGGGGTGGGTATTCCCGATTGTATCAGGGATGGAACGGAGACGGCGGGACAGACGCTCCGTTATTTGCAAACAACTATGGCATGACGGCCGGAATTGGGATGGAGTCCGGAAGAGAGGGAATACCCAGATGTTGAATGACCAGTTGGTGATTTCCGATGTGACCGGCCCCTTTCGGGAGCCGCGCGAGCCAGTGTTATCCTATGACTATTCTATACAGCGGGCGACCTGGGCGGCGACCCATGCCGTTCGGGTGAAAATCGCGTTGGCGGAAGAGTTGGATTATGTGAAAGAGAAGTTGCTCGGTACCGTCACCGGGAGTCCCGGCCAGCAGCTGATGTTGAACAAGTTTCTTTCTCGCAAGATCGGTGACCAGAAGCTTCGGATTGCGGAGGCGGAAGGCATGTTGAAGGAACGCGGCGACGTCTTGCTGCCGCCGTTCACGGGACCGTTAGCGCAGTACTTTTCGCAATTGGAGTCCTGGATTCAGGCGGAACAAGATGCGCTGCGCGCCGAGATCAAGAAAGTCACCGGCCTCTCATCCTAATCCATCCGTTTGGTGCATGCGGCGCGGTATCCGCGGCTTGTGGTCTGGTGACGGCTCATGTCTGTACCTTTTTCCTGAATCCAGCCAGCCTGCCGCACTGCTCTGCGCACCGCTGTCGTTCATGTCGGCGCGTTCTGTCGACCCATACGCTGATCGTCGTGTAGTCGCCGATTTTTCGCGCACAGAATCTGTGGATAAGCATGTGAATATCTGCCTCCTTCTCGCCCGACACCCTCACTGGACCGGTCCTTCAGCGGCCTGCACAAGTTTTAGGCATTGGGGTGGTCACCACCTCGACCTACTAGATCCTGTAGGAGATGAAAACCCCTAGGGACATATCTCGCGGCCCAATTGTGCCTGGGGATAGCGGAGGCAGGCTGGACTGGGTGTTTCGACGCAGCGACTTAAAAAATGCGGCGGTATTGCTTGCTGTGCACCCCGGATTCGTCGGCGAATCCGACGGAACCGGTGTCGGGATTGCTGGTGTCGTTCAGATCGATGCGGTAATGTCCGCGCACATGTTCCATGGCTTCTTCGAACGGAATGGCTTGCGGGTAAAGGTTGCCTGGAGCATGGGCTCCCCGAGCCAATGTGCCGACGACATCCGGCGTCGCATACTTCGGGTCTGAAAATATATACAGGTCAGCGACCGCTTGGTCGCCGAGTTTGTGCCCAGGGCTGGTAGCCGGGAGCATCGTCGCAAGGCTGTGGGTTAGCCTGGCTTGCTTGAATTGCTTCAGGAGGCCGACGACCTGGCTGGTCGTCACCTGCGCCGGCACGACGATGCTCATGGCATTGAACTCGGTCAACGTTGTCTGGACTTTGTACATCACCGGGGCTGCATCCGGATCTTCCGTGGCCACCTGCGAAATCTCCGGGCCTGCGGCCTGTTTCTGTTTGCCGCTTGGGACTGCCAGGTTGATCAGCAGCCACATCACCAGAATGACACCGAAGAGGACGAGGAGCGGATGGAGTCCCGCCCGTTTGCCTTCTTCGTAGGGATTGTGTTCGTCGCTCATGTGAGAGCCCGCGTCTCACCTGCCGATGGAGGAAGGGGAGGCGCTGTCTCGGCGGGCTGAGGTGACTCCAGCCGCTTCGCCTCTTCCCAATAGTGATCCATTTCCGCCATGCTGAGGTCGTTGACCGCCCGTCCGTTGCGCTCGGCTTGTCGTTCGATGAAATGGAAGCGTGTCGTGAACCGGTTGGTGGTTTGCCGGAGCGACTCTTCCGGATTCACCTTGAGGCGCCGGGCAAGGTTGACTAATGAGAACAACAGATCACCCAGTTCCGCGGCCATCTCCGGCGTGGGCTCCGGCGTGGTCTGCGTTGTCGCAGCCGCGTCGCTGATGGCCTCGCGAAGTTCCGCGATTTCTTCATCGACCTTGGCGAACACGTCGGTCAAGCCCTGCGGCCCATCGGGCCAATCGAATCCGGCGCGCGCCGCTCGAACCTGAGTTTGATAGGCGCGAAGTAAGGCCGGCAGTGCTTGGGGAATGTCGTGCAGGAGAGACTCCGGTTTCCCGGCGTGCTTGCGCTCGGCCCGCTTGATGTCTTCCCAGCGATGGAGCACCTGATCGGAATTAAGGGCCGGCTCAGCGGCGGCCGCGTCACCGAAGACATGAGGATGGCGGCGTACCAGCTTGTCTCCCAGTTGCTGCAGCACCTCGTTGATGGTGAAGGTGCCCTGTTCCGTTCCGATTTGACTGTGAAACAACACTTGCAGGAGCACGTCGCCCAGCTCTTCTTTCAGCTTGGTAAAATCGCGCCGGTCGATAGTGTCCAGGGCTTCGTAGGTTTCCTCGATCAGGTAGGGCTTGAGGGATTCGTGCGTCTGTTTACGATCCCATGGGCAACCACCGGGTGCCCGGAGCTGCGCCATGATGGCCACGACTCTGTCAAACTGGTCGGACATGCGTATCCCCTCCGTGGCGTCACTCTAGCTGAGTTCTTTCGCACCTTCAACGGGGCATCCTGTCTTGCGCCCCTCCAAGGCCTATGGTAGGGTACGGCGCTGCATTACAGGTGACCTGATCGGAGGATATCCCATGGGAGATGAACAGGAACACGGGTTCGTCATCCGCGACCGTCGCGGACGGGGCGAGGACGCTCCGTCACCTTCGTCATCGTCGCCGCCTTCATCGGCTGCACCCGCAGCTTTCGAGGCGCATCACGAGCCCGCCGATCCAAAAACATCGGCCGGGCATCTCCCGGTGAACTTTTCTTCCTTTGTGATCTCCATGGGAAGTTCGGCCTTGATGCTCATGGGCGAGCAATTGGATCCCCAGCAGCCGCCGATGCCCCTAAATCTCCCGCAAGCGAAGGAAGTCATCGATCTCCTCTCCATGCTCGAAGACAAAACGCGGGGCAACCTCACTGCGGACGAGCATGTCGTGATGGAAGACATGCTCTATGCGTTGAGGATGAAATTCGTCAGCTTGACCTCCGGAAAATCGACGCTGCACACCCCGTAGCCCCGTGCCCTCCGCCTGCGTGCCGTCCTGCTCCGTGGTGTCGGTCCCTTCCGTGGTCGAGCCTGCTCCCATGTGCTCCCCGTCCGTGACCGCTCCTCAATGAGGAGTATGCCAAGCGGATCTGTGCCTCTTTTGAGACTCCCCGCGAAATTCGTTATAGTGATGCTGGATCGATTAACCAGGACGTGATCTGGAGTCTTGCAAATGCCTGAATCGATGGACATGACCAAGCTCGTCCCGCCGGGTGTTCTGCGTGAGAAGGAGCCGTCGTCGTCCGCCTCCACCGAAAGCGAGCGGCGCAAACGCCACGTTCGGCCGGTCTGGATCGTCCTGATCCTGTTGCTGCCCTGTTTGGCCCTGACCTTCTATTATGCTCAAACGTCGATTCCACTCGGCGAAGAGTCGGATTCCTTCCTGCCCAGCACCGGTTATGCCTTCGTCCTCCTGCTGGTCAATCTCGACCTGATCGGTTTCGTCGTTCTCACGCTGCTGCTGTCGCGTAATCTCATCAAAGCCTATTTCGAGCGGCGGCATCGACTCGTGGGGTCGGGCTTCCGGGCGAAGTTGGTCGCCGCCTTCATCGGATTTTCGCTGATTCCCACCGTGTTGCTGGCGTTGGTCGCCAGTGGTTTGGTCAACAAGGCCGTCGATGTCTGGTTCAACGATCAGATCGAACATGTCATGAAGGATTCCTATGAAGTCGCGCGGATGCACCATGCCGGCCATGTGTCGTTGGCGATCAATAGTGCGCGCGCCATCAGCCATGAGATTTTCCGTGAGGAACTCCTGTTGCCCGAACAGCGGGATTTGCTGGTGGCGGCGATCGCCCGTAAACGAGCGGAATACGCGACGGCCGGGATCGAAGTCTTTTCTTCGAAAATGGAAACGCTGACCAAGTCGCTCGATCCCGAGGTGCCGGTGGCGGTGCTTGATCTGCCGATCGGTCAACTGGTGTTGCAGGTGATCAACGGCAAGCAGGAGCTCACATCCGTTCAGGAGGCTCAGACGGGGCGCTTGGTGAGGGCCGGCGTTCCCATCGCCTCCAGCATTCGCCGAGGGGAGATCGATGGCGTGGTGGTCGTGGATGCCTATGTGCCTGAATCGTTGCTCGGCAAGATGGAGAGCATCGGCCGCCAGTATGCCGAGTACAAACAGATGAAGGCGATGAAGAACCCCATCAAGGCTGGGGCCTATCTGCTCGTGGCGGTCATCACCGTCATGATTTTGTTCAGCGCTACCTGGTTCGGGTTCTACGTCGCACGCGGCATCACCGTTCCGATTCAACGGCTGGCCGAGGCGACGGAAGCCATCGCCCAGGGAGATCTGTCGGTGCGCATCGAAGCAAAGGCGACAGATGAAATCGGCACCTTGGTCGAATCCTTCAATCGCATGACGGCCGATTTGCAGCACAGCAAAACGAAGGTCGAAGAGGCCAACGTGTCGCTCCGCCAGTCCAATCTCGAATTGGATCGACGGCGCGCCTACATTGAAACGGTGGTCGACACGATCGCCGCGGGGCTTCTGTCCATCGACCGGCAAGGGATCATTACCACGTTCAATCCCTCGGCGGAGCGCATGCTGGGGCTTTGGGCCGATCGGTTCCGCGGTCGGTCCGCCAACGAGGCGTTCAAGGAATATAAACTGGACCTTTTTCAGTCCGTGTACGATCGCATGCTGGCCGACCAGCGGGATAATATCGCGTTGGAAGGACAATTGGACTTGCAAGGGCGGTTCCTGACCATCGGCGTGAATTGTTCCCGGATGAAGGATGAGGCGAACAAGGATCTTGGATTCGTGCTGATCTTCGAAGATCTGTCGGAGCTGATCAAGGCGCAGAAGGCGGCGGCATGGCGTGAAGTCGCACAGCGGATCGCCCATGAGATCAAGAACCCGCTGACGCCGATTCAGCTCTCCGCGCAGCGGCTGCGAAAAAAATTCCAGGACAAGGCGCCGGATTTCGACCGGATCTGCGACGAATCCACGCAAGTGATCGTGAATGAAGTCGGTAGCCTCAAACAAATGCTGGACGAGTTCTCCAAGTTCGCGCGGATGCCGGCTCCGCACATGACGATGGGCTCGCTGGACGACATCGTGAAGGAAGTGGTCGCCCTCTATCAGAGTGCGCATCGCGAGATCGAGTGTGTGGTGGATCTCGACCCCGACTTGCGGCCGTTCAATTTCGATCGGGAACAGATCAAGCGCGTATTGGTCAATCTGTGCGATAACGGTATTCACGCGATGAATCACAAGGGGCGCCTGTGGATTACGACTCGGTATGACACGAGACAGCGCCGGGCGATGGTGACGGTCGCAGATGAGGGGACTGGCATCGCGCCGGAGGATCAGGAGAAGTTATTCGTGCCGTATTTTTCCAGGAAAAAGACGGGGACCGGGCTGGGGCTGGCTATTGTGCGGCGGATTGTGACCGATCACGACGGCCAGATTCACGCGGGGAATCACCAGCCCAAAGGAGCCTCGTTTACCTTCGAACTGCCGGTGTGAACGACGGTGGCCGACGCCTCGCGGGTCGTTGAAAAACCATTTGGGCACCCTTTCACGTTCAGAGATGTGGTGGCAGCCTGGGACGACAAAGCCGGAGTCTGCAGGATGTTCAAAAAGGCTGTCCAGCGAGGCCGCAGCGAGGTCCACGGCGCGAAGCATAATGACCGCCACGTGTGTGGACGCCGGGGAGGCGGTGAGCCGGCAGTGTCTGAGCGGCGGAGCGGACTCTAGGTCGTACGTTGAGCCTCTGCGAGATGCGAGAACAAAGCTGGCGGGCTTTTTCAACATCCTGCTAGTGGGGAGAAGACATGTCTGCTTCGATTCTTATTGTCGACGATGAAGTGTCGATCCTGAACTCCTTGAGCAGCATCCTGGAGGATGAAGGCTATGAGGTGAGCGTGGCCAAGAGCGGCGTCGAGGCGCTGAAGCTGTGCGCCGTGAATCCGCCGGAACTGATGATGCTGGATATTTGGATGCCCGAGATGGACGGTCTGGAGACGCTGAGACGGCTGCGGGAATTGGTTCCGAACACGCAGGTCATGATGATGTCGGGGCATGGGTCGATCGAGACGGCGGTGAAAGCCATCAAGCTGGGGGCGTACGACTACATTGAAAAGCCGCTCTCGCTCGAAAACGTCACGCTACGGGTGAAGCATGCCTTGGATCAACACAGGCTCGAGCAGGAAAATCGTACGCTTCGCACCAAGGTGGAGCGCAAGTTCGAGTTGGTCGGGCATGCGCCGGTCATGCAGCAGTTGAAGCAAATTATCGAAACGGCCGGTCCGACCAACAGTCGCGTCTTGATTGGAGGCGAGAACGGAACCGGAAAAGAACTGGTGGCCAGGGCCATCCATCAACATAGCGCCAGGGCAGATCGCCCCTTTGTGGCGGTGAACTGTGCCGCAATTCCGGAAACCTTGATCGAGAGCGAGTTGTTCGGGCACGAGCGAGGCTCATTCAGCGGAGCCACGACCATGAAGCGCGGCCAGTTCGAGCAGGCCGACGGCGGTACCTTATTTCTGGATGAGATCGCGGATATGAGCCTGAGTACGCAGGCCAAGGTCTTGCGAGCCCTTCAAGAGCAGCAGTTCACGCGGGTGGGCGGGACGAAACTGATCAAGGTCGATGTGCGAGTCTTGGCGGCTTCTAATAAGGATCTACTGAAGGAAATTGACAAAGGTACGTTTCGGGAAGACCTCTTTTACCGCCTCAATGTGGTGCCGATCGTGGTGCCGACGTTGAGAGACCGTCGCGAGGATATTCCACTGCTCGTCAAACATTTCCTGCATATCCATGCAGAGGAACAAGGGCTGAAGATCAAGCAGGTGTCGCCGGAGGCCATGGAAGTATTTATGCAGTATGAGTGGCCGGGCAATATTCGTGAATTGCGCAATCTGATTGAACGACTGATGATCATGGTGCCGGGTCCTGTGATCGAGGCCTCGCATGCGTCGGTGGCGCTGCAAGTGCGCCCCAATCTGTCGGCGCCGCAACCGGTCATGGGGGCTCAACCAGCCAATACGCTGCTGACCAGGCACTACGACTCTCTCCGCGATGCGCGCAATGCGTTCGAAAAGGAATTCATCGCCCGCAAGCTGCGCGAGCATCATTGGAACATTTCCCGCACGGCCGAAGACCTGCAGATCGAGCGCAGCCACCTGCATCGGAAGATCAAACTCCTCGATGTCGAGATGCGCCCAGAAAGCTAAACAGGCTGCTGAAAAAGGCCTCCAACTTCGTTCTCGGCTCGAAACAATCCTCAACGGGGACCCGGCCGCCTCACCGTCTCAGCGGCGCGCACACACGTGGTGCTCCTTATTCGTCGCACCGTGCGCCCCCCAGGGTATGCCTCCGGTTCTTTCTCGCCTGCGGCCTCGTTGGATGACCTTTTTGAGCAGCCTGGGACTCCTACCGACCCCTACTGTTGACCAACTGTCTACCGCATCGCTAAGATGCGTTCCTCATTATGACTACCTATCGCGATGCCGGGGTCGATATCGATGCCGGGGATGAATTCGTCGAGCGGATCAAGCCCCATGTGCGGGCGACGTTTCGTCCGGAAGTTCTGACCGACCTGGGCGGATTCGGGGGCCTCTTCCGATTTCATGCCAATCGCTACCAGGATCCGGTCCTCGTGTCCGGGACCGATGGCGTCGGGACCAAGTTGAAGATTGCATTCCTCATGGACAAGCACGACACGGTCGGGATCGATCTGGTCGCGATGTGCGTCAATGATATTGCCGTCAGCGGCGCGGAGCCGCTGTTCTTCCTCGATTACTTTGCGACCGGGAAATTGTCGTTGAAAACGGCAGAGGCCGTCGTGCGTGGAATCGCTGACGGGTGCCGCCAGGCAGGCTGTGCCTTGATCGGCGGAGAAACCGCTGAGATGCCCTCGTTCTACGCGGAAGGGGAGTATGACTTGGCCGGCTTCGCCGTCGGGGTGGTGGATCGCCCGAAGATGATCGATGGGCGGCAGATTGTGCCGGGCGATGCCGTCATTGGGCTGGCTTCGACCGGCGTCCATAGCAATGGGTTTTCGTTGGTGCGCAAGGTGCTCTTTGAAAAGAGCGGGCTGACGGTCGATAGTGCCCTGCCGGAGCTCGGTGAGGCACTGGGTGAGACCTTGCTGACCCCCACGCGAATTTATGCCAAACAGATTCTGGCACTGGCTGAAGTCTGTCCGATTAAGGGGATCGCACATATTACCGGCGGGGGGATTACGGACAACCTGCCGCGCGTCTTTCCGGCTCGTTGCGGGGCGCGAATCCGACGCGGCTCGTGGCCGGTGCTGCCGATTTTCCAGGCGATTCAGGATCGCGGGGCGGTCGCGCTGGACGAAATGTATCGGGTATTTAATATGGGCATCGGAATGATTCTGGTCGTGGCCCCCGAACATGCCGACCTGGTCATTGCCAAGGCTGGGGAGTTGGGCGATCGGGCTTTTCATATCGGCGACATGGTGGCGCAATCGGCTGACGAGGGTGTGGTGGAGTATGTCGGGTAGCCCGTCGCGACCTGTGCGCCTTGGCGTGCTGGTCTCAGGCCGAGGGTCGAACCTCCAGGCTGTCATCGATGCGATTGAGGGGGGAACCCTCTCGGCTGAGATCGCGGTCGTCCTGAGCAATAAACAAGATGCCGGTGGTCTCGAACGGGCTCGGAAGCATGGAGCCCCTCATGTGTGGCTGGATCCGAAGCCGTTCGCCGGCCGGTCGGATAGCCGCGAGGTCTACGATCGGGCAGTGCTCGAGGTGTTGCGGAAGCACGATGTGGATCTTGTGCTTTTGGCCGGGTACATGAAAATCGTGACGGCTATTCTGGTGACCGCTTATGAGAACCGGATGATGAATATTCATCCGTCGCTGCTCCCATCGTTCCCTGGGCTCGATGCGCAGAAAAAAGCGATCGAGCATGGATGCAAAATCGCCGGTTGCACGGTGCACTTTGTGACGGAAGGGGTGGACGAAGGCCCCATCATCGTCCAGGCTGCTGTGCCGATTCTGGAAGGGGATACCGCGGATGTCCTCGCAGCCCGCATCCTTGTGGAGGAACACCGGGTCTATCCTCGCGCGATTCAACTGTACGCGGAGGGAAGGCTGCGGGTGGAGGGACGACGAGTGATTGTGGCGGAAGCAGGGCCGCCCGCTGGTGGTTTCCACAATCCCGCATAATGGACCCGCGAGAATTGTAAGTTCGTATGGAGACCGGGGCGCTGGTTGTGTATAATGCCACGTGAGAAATGTGGGGGGCTAGCTCAGTTGGGAGAGCACTACGTTCGCAACGTAGGGGTCGGGGGTTCAACTCCCCTGCCCTCCACCAAATTAACCATCGTTGATTCCCGCATAGCTCAGATATCACACTTCATGTTGGTGTTTGCCATAATGCCAGGAAGGTGATGCGTTCCCTCAGTGCGAGGCCTCACCGCCAGGCCAACTCCCGCTGTTCCATCGCTTTCCCTACAGCCGCTTTCAGACGCTCGCCATCCACGGGTTTCACCAAATAGTCGACCACGCCTTCGCGCATACACGAGATGGCCATCTCCGTATCCGGGTAGCCGGTGAGGACGAGCAGTGGCACGTGGGGATATGCGTGGCGGAAATAGGCGAGCGCGTCCAGCCCATTGATCCTCGGCATGCGGATGTCGCAAATCACCGCATCCAACATGAGCCGATTCTCTCCTGTATTGATGGCGTCGATGGCGGTTTCTCCGTTGTCCGCTTCCAACACCTCATAGCCCGCCTTTTCGAGCATCCTCCGGACCACGGTCCGGATCGCGGGCTCATCATCGACCACGAGGATGCGGCCATTGCCCGTGCAGGCCCCAAAGAATAAATCTGATCTGTACTCTGTCATAGCATTCTCCTTTATTTGTGAATCACTCGGGCCAGAGCATATTGAGCAATGCGAGAGTGGCACCAGCGCTCATCATCAGTGAGACAATCATTATGATGTTCATGGCACGATCTCCGTTTGTGCTCTTGTCGAGTCTGCTGCGAGCTGTATTGAGCAACATCTGTACCAGTCGGAGGTGGACAGCACGGTTTACACGCACAACCGGGAAAACCGCGAAATTGCCTGGGCATTCGACCATTCTTTGCAGACTCATCTTCTCCATACCTCATGGACAGTCGTGAGATCACATAGTAAAGCGGTATCGAAACAGATACGGTGTGTATGCAATCCGATAGGTGAGCTGAGGCTAGACTATCCGCTCCTATGGATTAAGGTGGTTCACACGTTGATAACTTCAAGGCTTGGTGAAGCAGGTTATCGGCCCACGGCTTCCTCAGATAATGCTTCTCTGCCGAGGTGGCTTGAAACCCATCTCGCAGCGCGAACGCCTCACTACCATACGCCTGACGATCGGGCCGAGACGCTGTCCTATGAGCGCATGGGCGCCACGGGCCGGTGGCTCGATCTGCTTTCGCATCTGATGGATGAAGGTCGGCAGAAGGATGAGTTCGAGGCGGAGCGAGTAGAATTTGCGGATGAGATCGAGAGCTTTTGCCGGATGACCGGCTAGGCCGTCAACAATGATAACCTTGTCTCCGGAACATGGCGGGCTGAGTCTCCGAAAACTCCGGCAGGACACGGAGGGGCTCAGAACGGTGGACGTGACCGCGCCGACCCAGGCAGATCTGGAACGGTTCGAACGGATCTCTATCCCGATTGCGGTGTTTCCTGGCGGACCATTCGGGCCACTTTCTTTTCTGCAAGAATGCGTCAATCGCCTCTAGTTTTAATAACCATCGTCATGCGTATTTCGTGAAAAGGATTCGTAACGGGTCTTATATCTTCACTGCATTATCGCCTTTTCGGTTTTCACCTTGAGCGTTGCAATCCGAGATTAAACCAACTCGAAGTCGTTTTCCCTGTCGTATTGCCTGGGCCGCTTCAACCCTTCAGCGCCTTCTTTGTCTTCCTCTTTTCTAATACGTTCTCACCCGGCCATACCCCACCGATACATCGCTCTGCCAGCCGGAATTCTGCGGATGCTGCTTGGCGAGCGGGCGCGGACGTCGAGGCTCGCCTCATAGGCGGGCGGGCCTCGGTAATAAGTTGCTTCCATTACTCACAGGCGTGCGGGACTGATGCCGTCATAAACCGATCATCACCTCTCTAAGCATTTAAAACCTTGATTTTGTGGTGTGTGACAATTTTGTCAATTTGTTCCGGGCCGATACCGTGCTTCCGCAACAAGCTAACTGATTTGCCAGAGCCATGCTTTGCAATGTCTACAAAAATATCCGTTGCAGCAATCTGCTTCTTTGTTCCAGCCCGCTTAGTTAAACGTCTGATGGACGATGCAACACAGTGAGACAACCATGGCTGTTCCTCAAGAAGGTAGGGTTTATCAATGACGGTTCCTTTTGTTGGGCGAGGAAGCGCCTGTTTTGGGATGTCCTTGATGATCGCCTGCAACTGCGGTGATCCGATCCGTCTCAATGCCGCAAACAGATCCTCGGTTTTAATTCCACCATCTCCGGCCATCCGATTTTCATTATGCGCAATGCTCAAGGCATTCTGAAGATCCGGTGTCATGTGACTCCAGGATTCGTGCAATAAGGCGCTACTCTTATCGTTTGAACTTTTCGTCTGGCTGGTCGAACGAGTTTTATCATTCATGATGCGGCTCATCCGGAGGCACAGATGCTTGCGGATGGTTTCTTCGAAAACCTCCGGCCCCTGGTATTCCCACACGAGAGACTTTCCTGATAGCTCCTGGCGCAAGAGCAACACTTTTCGCATTTGGTCGTTCTCGTCTACATTCGCCGGCATGAACTGCTTCTGGGAAAAGTACAGCATGACGGGCAGTCGTTCGTCCTTTTCCCATCTCCTATAAGCACGACGAATCTCTTCTTCCGTTCCAGATCCTGCAACTCCCGTCGGCGTGCCGAATCGTCGCCACATAATTCCAATAAAGATATCGTAATCTCCCAATTGATCATTTATCGCCGACTGGGGAGGTTTCGCATCCGGGACCGCATGGGATTTCCACTGTACAAGGTCAAGGAGATATCCCAATGGTTGCCCGTGAGTCTGATTGACTTCCACAATAGCTTTGCCAAGTGACTCCCGTTCCGACTGCACATCTCCTGGCGATGCCACAAACACACGAAACTCTTGTCGCATATGACACCTCTCCAGGATGGCACGGATTCTAATGTAAATTCATTTCTACTTAACCCCAGCGGGTTCGTCCTTTTATCATTTACGACATCACTGAGAGATCATAACGTCTTCAGATACTCCACCAGCGCGTCTTTTTCTTTGGATTGCAATTCCGTCCCGTACACATGCCCCTGATTACCGCTGCCGCGCTCGCTCACGTCGTAGCGCGTGCCGACCCGTTCGACCTCGCAGAGAACTTTTCCCTGCTCGACTTCGCATTGCATCCCGACCAACTGCGCTTCCTGCGGAGATGTGACGAATCCGACCTTGACCTGGTTGTACACATCATAGCCGCGATAGAAAAGTTTCGGCCGCTTCTCGACCGGCTCTAACAAGTCGTGGAGCGTGGGCACCGAGCCGTTGTGCAGGTAGGGCGCCCGAAGCCAGATGCCGTCGAGGAACGCGGCGGTGTAGCCGCTGGGATTCTCTTCGACCAGGCCTTTTCGCTCGATACCCATGTCAGTGACCACCTTGTTCGCCTCGATCGCTGCCTGCTTGCTCCAGGTCTCCAGCCGTCCTCGGTCCGTGCCGACCTCTTCCACCGGCACGGGCGTGCCGGTCCGGTCACTCGCGTGGCAGCGCGCGCAGGTTTTGTCGAACACCGACTTTCCGGCTGCCGCTTTCTGCTGGTCGATCGGGAACGGATACTTGGGCGCCGGATAGGCCCCAAGATAGGCCTCGAACCATTTGATGTGGCCAAGAAACTCTTCCTTGTCGTGCGGCGACGCGCCGAGCACGCCCAGCGCTGAGTCGATGATCACGGAACGCGGGTCGTGGCTGTCGCCCGCGAAATTCATGAAATGACCCTTCTCCGGCTTGTACTTGTTGAGATTCCAAAGCGACGGCATGTCGGTCGGACCAATCGAATTATCCATCGGAAACTTGATCATGAAATACTTAGTCAGGTTCATCGCGTCGTCTCGCCCGCGGCCCCATTCGGGAAAATCTTTCCGGTAGATCCAAGCGAACTGCTGCTCGCGCTCCAGCAAGCGCTTCTTCGTAATCGGGATCAGGATGAAGCGATAGATCACCCGGTCGAGCAAGGACAAGTCGGCCGCCAGGTTGATCTCGCGCATCATGTTATCGGGGTTAAAACGTGGATCTTTTGCGCAGTCGATCATGAAACGAAAGAAGGCTTCGAGGTTCAATGCGTGGTTAGGGCCGGTCGGCACAAAGGTCGGATTCTCATCCGGTTTGGAACGGTAGCTCGCGGTGTGACAAGAGGCGCAGGTGTTGGCGACGCGGGGAAAGCCGATCACTTTCTTCGTGAAGCCGATCGGCAATTCCTGCCCCTCTTCCCAGAGGACGCCCAATGATGCATAGCCGCCTGGTCCTGGCAGCTTCTCCGGGAACATGCGCGGCAGCACGTACCAGATCCAGTAGGGAACCCCGGCGTCATATTCGGCACCAATCGAGCCATACTTGAAACGCATGTCCGGCGTGGCGGTGACCCAGTCGGGCTGAGGCTCTTCGCGGAAGAATTTGTACCAGCCGACAACAGTACCCAGGCCTGCCAACAATAGCAGGATGAGGACGATCACTTTGATCTTGCGCCACCTACTGGTCTTCGCTTGTGCCATGGCATCTCCTCTGCAACAGGCCAGTCTTGCGGCTAGAACGTTTTCAGATACTCGACCAGCGCTTCCTTCTCGCCTCCCCGCATGTCGGTACCGTACCGCTTTCCCTCGTGCCCGCTGTTGGAATTGCCGGCGACCGTAGTATCAAACTTGAAATAGGGACGGCCGTTCTCGTTTTCCCTGCTCGAGACAAACCCGACCCTTACCTGATCGTAGACGTCATAGCCGCGATAAAAGATCTTCGGTCGGCGAGAACTCGGTTCGAGGAGATCCCGCAGGGTCGGCACGGAGCCGTTGTGCAGATAGGGCGCGCGTAGCCACAGCCCATCGAGCGGCATGTTGGCGTAGCCGAACGTCTTTCGAAAATGAGAGAACCGTTCGTCGGGATCGTCAGTGCCGGCGTACAGGAGATTTTGATTCACCGCGAGATCATAGGTATATGAATCCAGCCGATGCCGATCGGTGCCGATCTGCTCGATCGGCGTGACCTTTCCGACCTCTTGGCCCTCGAAGTTCCGTCCGTTTATCCCATGACAGCCAGCACAATACTGGTTGTAAACGGAGGCCCCTTTGGCCGCGAGGGTCTGATTGATGGGATAGGGATAGGTTGGGGGCTCGCGCGTGAGCAGCCAATCTTCGAGGCGCTTGATTCGCTGCCGATCGAGCGTCGGCGGCGTGGCACCGGTTCCGAACGCCGCGCTGCGATTGCGCTCCTCCACCTTTGTGTTGTTGCCGTCCCAGTGCAATTGCATTTGCTTGTCCTTGCGTGGACCTTGCAACCAGATCGACGGGAAATCGGTGACCCCGATCAATTCGGATGCCGGGGCCTTGTCCATGGAAAAATTGAAGAGCGCCTTGGCCGACCCAAAGGTATCCACCCGTCCGGGTCCCCAATCCGGTCGCTGCAACATGGATGAGAATCGGCCCTCCAACATCAAGAGACGGTCCCTCATAAGATAAATCGCAAGCGGGTAGATCAGAGAGCGGTTCACTATGTGGAGGTTGTGACCGGAAAGGCGCTGAATCTCAGGAATGATGTATTCCGGTGAAAATTTTGAATCCTTGGCGCAGGCGAACAGGAACTTCTCGAAGGCCATCAGGTCAACCGTGTTAGCCGGCATGCCGGTGATGATCTTGGGACTGCTGTCCGGCTTGTCGCGAACCGTGCTGGTATGGCAGACGGCGCAATTCAAGAAGACCCGATCCAATCCCATATGGCGGCGCTTCGACATCCCGATTGGAAGATCGTTGTCGCCTTCATAGAGAAATCCCACGACCTTCAATTCTTGACCCGGAAAATTCTTTCCTCCCGGCAACTTGTCTTCACAAACCCGGGGCATTGCTTTCCATATCCAATAGGGGAACCCGGACGCGCGCTCCCCGCCGGTGGAGCCGTACTTGAAGTGATCTTCGCTGTCGGCATAGTCCACCGGGACATCGGCGCCAAACCTTGCCGCCAACAAGCCAGAAATTCCCCCGATCAGGAGCAGAAAAGGCAGCAAGACCATCCAGCATTTTCTATTCACAGCCTTCAGGGAATCTGTCTCCGCGGGTTGCTCGTTCATACGAGGTGCTCCTCCCTTCGACTCGTGCTCCCGGCGCGGGCCCAGAAAAACTGCTGAGCCGGCTATTCCCGGATCGCATCGGATGCTGCCGCAACTGCTGCTCTAGTGGGTGGTACACAGGCTTGCAGGTTGTCGTAGCCTTTCGTCGCGAGGTCTTCGAGTCGAGTTGGCTTTCCACCTTGTGATTTCAGCACGGCAGCGGTGTACGACTTGAGCCATGCGAGATCAGGATGGCTGGCCCACTGCTCAGGAGAAAGATGCAACCGCTGCAACGCAGTGGCCGGCGGCATGGGCGCCTCCTGTCGTTCATGAGGAGCCAACGCCCACATCTCCAATCGGAAGAAAATGCGTTCGGCACAGTGGTCTATTTCTTCTTTTACTTTAGATGGAGAGCCATGAAGAAAATTTGGCGGGAAGGCCAGGTCTTCATGATGGCATTGCGCGCAATATCGCTGGAAGACCTTGAAGACAGGTGAAATGTTCTTGTCACGAGCGGGGGCGTCGAAATCGTGCAGGGTCGCTTCCGTGGTCGAGACTGGTTCCGGCATGTTGTGAGCATCTTCGCAACACCATTTTAAGGGCGGCATGTTGAGCTGGTCATACAACGCCTTCATCGCGGTTGCTCGCCGAAACGGTTTGCGGGCGAACACGTCCGATTTACCGGCCAGGGTGTCGCGTGCCATCGCATCAATGGCCTGATGAACAGATGCGTAATCCTGCAGAACAGTCATCGTGGCGGACCCCACGAGATCGGCGGCTCGACCGGCCTCCCTTTGTTCTTTCCCTGGAATGCCGAATTGGAAGGTCAGCGCTTTGATCGCGTGACCATCGGCGAGCCTGGCATGCAGGGCCGGGTCTTTCTGCGTCACTTCAATTCTTCCGATGCGCCGGCGGTTCTTGGATCTCATTGTCCCACTGGTTATGTTAAGGCCGGTCAGTGCATGTCCCTCGCCGGTCACAAGGCGATCAATCGCGCCGTCTACAACGGTTCCCGCCTTCAGATACAGAATCCCCTCCATCGAGAAGCCATTATGATCTTGTCTCCGTTGCTCCGGTTCCCAGCACCGAAACGTGATGCGCTCCACCGATTTGCTCCGTTCCCGGACATCGGCTTCGCACCGACTTTGATAGCGATGCACGGCAGCGCCGGACAGGGTGGCTTGTCGGAACAGATAGGTGTCTAACCGTTCGATATCGACGTCCGCCAGAAAGCGCGACAAGCCCGTCACGAACCGATCCACGGCCTCTGGTGTCTCTCGGGATGCCGACCAGACCGCTAACGGTTCTCTTGCGATGGTGGGTTCAAAAATGGAACGGATCATCGCTCGCTCACGCGTGTTGTCATAGCCGGTGGCGGGAATGAGCAATTCGCCGGAGTCACTTGAAATCGTCTGAACGTAGTCCAGAGGATTGCGGTTGAGGAGATCGGGATTCGGAATCAGGAGGCCCTGCGGCCACTTTTCTTTCCAAGAGGCTGCAAAATGTGGAGCAAATTCTTCACGGTAACGGGACGATCGGCGAAGCGCCGGCGGTGATCCGTTCAGGCGAGATTGCAGGAGAAAGCCAAACACGTCCGCGCGGCATTGAATCGAGTCACTCGGAGACCGGACATGTTCGCAACCCTCTTGCCAGAGCAATTGATAGGCGGAAAATTCATTCGCTCTGTCCGTGGCGTCGTCGATGGCATTGGGGACATCGATCCCTTGACGAAGCGGGAATCCATATAATTCTGCCCGCTGCCGATCGAGGCGTGCGGCAATCTTTGGATTGGCGTTGGTTTCGTCCCATAGGGGTCTTGAGAAAATGGGGCTCTGATTCTGGTGACAGGCCGTACAGAGCGCGCGGTTGGCATAGAGGATCTTGGGAGTTTTCCCTGGCCCATAATCTTGCACCACCTGGAATTCGAATCTGCCCGCAGCCTCGTTGTAACTGATCACCTCCAGGATATTGGCTTTTTCCTGATAGCCGAGAAACAGGCGATCTTTGAGGAGCAGGCCCGAGAAACCGG
>JAHFEW010000180.1 GCA_023248215.1 Nitrospira sp. | reverse complement strand
AAGAGGGCGGGAGGTGCGTAAGCATCTCCCGCCCTTTGTGTTTTGAAGCACTGAAAAGATGAGGCTCTAGCCGGATGCTGAAAAAGTCCGCCAGCAGCGTTCTCGCATCGCCCTCAAAACCAGTGAAGCGTGATGAGTGATGCGTGATGTGAAGGGAAAACAGCGCTCGCTGCGGCCTTGCTCGCGGAACGGCGCGTCTCGGCGCGCCGGGGTTGGGCGGGTGAGACCATTGGCCTTTTTGAGCATCCCGCGGGGATATTCCTCTGTCATCTCACATGTTCAGTTCGTCGATTTCGAGAGGGCTCACAATAGTTTTTTCGCAGCCTGCTAGACAAGCAGCAGACGGGCGAGCGAATCTTCTTCCATGACGTATTGTTCAGGAAGGTCCCAAACTCCTGCGTGGCTCCTGGAAAGGTGTTCTTCATTTCACGGAGTAGCGAGTAGGGGGCTGTTCTTTTGCTCTGTGGGGTGGATTGCCGAATCAGATCGGTGAGCCATTGGGCCTGCGCATTGGTCAGCGTGACGGCGCAGTCGCTTGCACGACCTGGGAGAATGAGTCGCGTCCGCCTTCCGACAGTCTCACAGACCGGTTGCCCTCCAGCCATGCGAACCGCCGCTCGGCGAGGAAAAATGTCTTGTGAGTGACCTGGGGCTACGGGAAGGAATTCTGTTCGATCTTGAGGCTCGATGGCACGAAGTAGAAACAGCGATTGATCCCTAAGGTCCGCCACTACAAAATCTGTTGTGTGGCTGGGAAGACGCTGTCTTCCGCAATGGTCTCCTTTGCTGTCCCACGCCGCCTTTCTGTTTAGTTGGCTTCTGGGCGCCTTGCCTAATGGCGAAACAGATCAGTCCTCAGGGTCATTCTCTCACGGCAATGCGTATTCGGAGCAGCCGCGTACGTCTCAGATTCTGTCATGGCATAGTTTTAGAAATTGACGCGCAGGGTGACAGATCCCACATGGTTCGTTGTTCGATACGTTCCGTCCGTGCTCGGGTTCGGACTTCCCGTCACCGTTCGTTGTTCAAATAAGACGGCCTGGTAGGCGAGATCGATCGCCATGGCATGACGACCAAACATTCCTGCTGAGTCCGAACCACAGGCCATCACACCAAAGAACATCCCGGATCGTCCGCAGAAGAATCCTGCTCCGACCGACAACACGTTCACGTTGGCATCAGGAGGAGTAGGGGAGAAATTGCGGTCTGGGATCGGCGTCGCTGATCGGTTATAGCCGGCCCGCACCGCGACGTCCCAGGCAGGGAGCCACGTAGGCCGCAACCATTTGTATTCCGTTCCCACGGCGTACGTCAGCGAGTTCGACCAGTTTTGAGGACTCGCCAGCGTCTGGCCCGTGGATAACTGAATATCGAAATTGCGTATGGATTGCCACCGGACCCAGTCCAGATTGAACTCCAATTTCCATTCATGGGTGTTGTCCCGGACCTGCCACCAGGCAATCCCGAACGTGTAGCTCTCCGGCAGGAGGATTGAGCTTTTCGTGTCCGCAGCCTTACCGCCATTGGCCAAGAGCTGGCCGTTGAGCGGCACGACCGCTTGGCTCCGCCAGATGCCGGCGAGGTTCAACCGAGGCTTTCCATTCTCCGCGTGCAGCACGGTATAGAGCACGCTTGCGTTCAGGCCGGCCGTCGTCCCCTTGCCGTTGAGCTCGACTTGAGCCCCGGCCGGAACCGGTCCGCCGGCTGAGATAAACTGCCGCTCCGCATGCCCCTCGCCGACGAAGCTGGCAAAGGTAAAAATGTCCGCACCCAGCCCGACTGAAAGATCATCCGTGATCTTATAGGCCATGGTCGGCTTGATATCCAGCAAGGGAAGCTGTGCCCGCGTGACCGACGAGGCGAATGGGCCGTTCTCCGGGTATTTCAAGGAGAAGCCGTACAGATTGAGAAACCCCAGGCCGAGTGAAAGATCCCCGAGCGCATGCACGCCGAGGTCTTTGAGATTCGCTGTGAGAAAAAACTGGCCGGGCGGTGGTAGGCCGATAGGGAACGGCCGGTCGTTCTGCGTCCTTACCCCGGCCGGGCTGGTGTAATTCACATTCACACTGACGAACTGGATTCCCACCGAATTCTGCACGCCGTGCAGTTGAGTCATCCCGGCCGGGTTATAGAAAATGGCGGTGGGGTCGTCAGCCTGCGCAGCAAAGGCATTCCCTTGCGCGCTCGCCGCGGCCCCTTGAAAGGGATTACGAAACCCGTCGGCGAGGGCGTTGACTGGAATGCTGGCGGCTAGGAGAACAAGATAGATGAGGCGGATCGTCCTTGCGAGCACGGTACTCCCGTTGACCGGGTTCACGGGGCTCGTCATCATGGGCGACCGGTGCATCTGACCAGCATGAAACATGGGCGTGCGTGTTTGAGACGTGCGGTCGGCGAGCAAGGCATGATAACAGCGGCCACCAAGGGAATCAACGAGGCCGCTGATTCTGGTGAGTGCGAGCGGAGCGCAGACGTTCAGACCGCCTTGCTTTACCAGCGTCGGAAGTGGGAAGATTCGGGGCGCGCGTGTCAGGCGGAAGGTGCCCAATGCCCCGATTGTCGCGTTCCACTCGCCGTCCTGCCGGGCTGGCAAAGCTCACGCCGCCGACGTTGCCGCTGGTGCTGGAGCGGCCTCGGCTGTATCGCCGGCTGGATCACGCGAGAAAAAACCCCATCATATGGATCACCGGGCCGCCGGGCGCGGGGAAAACGACGCTCGTGGCGAGCTATCTTCGCGCCAGACGAGTGCGTCCGCTCTGGTACAACCTGGATGAGCGGGACGGTGACCTCGCAACGTTCTTCCACTACCTGGGACTGGCGGCCAAGCAAGCCGCTCCGCGTATCCGCCGGTCCCTGCCGCATCTGACGCCGGAGTATCTGCTGGGCCTGCCTATCTTTACAAGGAACTTTTTTGACTCGCTCGCCGGTCGGCTGAAGCCCTCAGCGGTCCTTGTCTTCGATAACTACCAGCAGATTCCAACTGACTCGCAGTTCCACGAGCTGCTCCAAGTAGGAGTGAGTGAGCTGCCGCGCGGTATGGCCGTGATCGTCGTGAGTCGCCAACTGCCGCCCCCCGCATTTGCCGGGCTTGAAGCGGCACAACTTATCGAGGTCATTGAGCCCGAGGCGCTCCGGCTCACGGAGCGAGAATTCGACGGAATCCTGCGCCTTCGCGCAGGGAGGGAACGATGGAAGCCTAGCAAGACCATGCGGGACGAATTGCACCGCCGTGTCCAGGGCTGGGTGGCCGGGCTCATCCTCGTGCTTGGGCGGGTAAAGGCCGGGGAACGGGAAGTGGTCTTTTTGCGCGACAAGCAGCCGGAGGTTGTATTCGAGTATCTGGCCAGCCAGTCTTTGAGAGGGCTCAGTCACGAGACCCAAACCTTCCTGCTGAAGACGGCGCAGTTGCCGGTGATGACGGTTGGGATGGCCGAGAAGCTTACAGGATCTGCGTCGGCCGGTGAGATGCTGACGAAGCTCCATCGGGCGCGGTATTTCATGGAACGGCGGGAGGAGGCGCAGATTTGGTATCAGTATCACTCACTGTTTCGGGAGTTTCTCCTCGCGCGCAGTACAACGGTGTTTCAGCCCGACGAGTTGAGAATGCTCAAGCGCACTGCCGCCACCTTACTCGCCGACGCGGGCCGGACGGAGGATGCGATGCACCTCTGGCAGGAAGCCGGTGAGGCCGATGAGTTGATCACGCTCATTCTTGCTCAGGCGCCGGCGCTCATGGCACAAGGACGAGCGCAGACGCTGGAGGGCTGGTTG
>JAHFEW010000045.1 GCA_023248215.1 Nitrospira sp. | reverse complement strand
GCCTTGCGTGTTGCTTCACCCATAGGGTGAGTCCCTCCGTGATAAGCAATGCCCCCCTCACCCGCAGCCAGTGAGGGTATCGCGTAGCAGCACCACGTTTCTACAGCCGTTTATAGGATCACCTGTCCGAAGACTACTCAGATCCCTCCTGCAAAACAAGAAGGGTGGCGCACACTTTCGAGTGGAGGAAATAAAGTGGTTTGACCTCTTTATTTCCTTCGTACGAAGCTTCGCCTTTCCGCGTGCGTCCTCTCTTGCGGCGTCCCGTGAACTGTCGTAAGGTTGCCTCACATGCCTGGCGTCTACACAATCGACCTGGCACGGTCCTTAGTCCTATCCCACGGATGGGGCATAGTGACGGATCGTGAGCTTCTGGCGCACGCACGTGCTCTGACCGCCGACCCACGCTTCGCGCGGAGCTTTCGTCAGCTCGTCGATCTGCGCGATGTGACGGACGTCCGGGTCACTGCCTCCACTATCAGAGAGATGGTCAGGCTGAATCCCTTTCGGTGCCGGTGCCCGGCGCGCCCTGGTGGTCACAAGCGACGTGCTCTTCGGCATGGCACGCATGTACCAAATCCTGCTGGACGAATCGCCTGACGAGCTGGAGATCTTCCGGAAACTGGATGACGCCTTTCAGTGGCTTGGGATCGCCGACGCGAAAGCGGAATTGCTTTCGGCCCTCTCTAAAGCGCCTCCGATTCCTGGACTGAAGTAGTACCTCCACCGGCGAACGTTTCGTCCTGCCTCTGGGAGCTGCTGCCCACTTCGCGGTGGCGCCAGCCGCCTAATAGCGCATGGAGCCGATGCGGAGCTCGTACAAATGGGTCTGACCCCTTAATTCTGGTCGCAAATCGAGCACGATCACCATCGTCGTGCGGTAAAAGCGGCGAGGAACGAGGCGAAGGCCGATCACCCGGCCTTCGCCTCCCCCTTGCCTTCGGTGGCTCTTGTCCCTCCATTCCAGCCTGGGTTCAGTGGGTCAAGTCGGCCCTCATTCCTGCAGGGACAGCGGTATCTCAACCATCAGCTCCCCCATGGGGTCGCCCAGTGTGAAGGTGTCCTTGGAGCTTCGATAGCGGCCGTTGTGGCAGCCGATGCAGGCTTGGCTCACAGTGCGAGTACATAGACAACGCACCTGCATCGTAAGGCTGAGTTGTCTTGACGGCCTGGAAGGGCGTAACCTACGCTTGATCACGTGAGCGTCAGTTCTTCCTCAGCCCACGCGAGACGACGGAACGCTGTTCAGGCCATATCCTAACGTTGTGGGGGTAAGTGATGACCTATTGTGTCGGTGTCATCCTGGATTCGGGATTGGTACTCGCATCGGATTCACGGACCAACGCAGGAATGGACCAGATCGGCAACTTTCGCAAGATGACCGTGTTCGAGCGTCCAGGGGATCGGCTCATCGTCATGCTGAGTTCCGGCAATCTCGCCGTGACCCAAGGAGTGGTGGCCTTGCTGGAACAGCGAGCGCAAATGAACCAACAGAATATCTGGAATCTCGGGTCCCTGTACGATCTGGCCTGCCTCCTAGGTGACACCTTACGCGAAGTGCAGAAGCGCGACGGTCCCTATCTCGTGGAACGCAATATTGATACCAGTGCCGGCTTCATTGTGGGTGGGCAAATCGGTGGCGAGCGGCATCGGTTGTTCAATATCTACACCGAAGGCAATTTCATAGAAGCGACGTCGGATACGCCCTACTGCCAGAACGGAGAAATCAAGTATGGGAAGCCGATCATCGACCGAGTGATCACCTACTCCACCGGTCTGATGGAGGCGGCGAAATGCGTCCTGATCTCGTTCGATTCGACCATGCGCAGCAATATTTCCGTCGGTCCACCGATTGACTTGTTGTGTTACGAGCGGGACAGCCTGAAAGTCGGACTCCAACGGCGCATGGGAGAACAAGACTCTTATTTTGACGATGTGCGACAGCGGTGGGGGGCGGGGTTGAAGCGGCTGTTCAGCGACCTGCCTGATCCGTACTGGGACAATTGAACCTATGAGCATCCGAGTCGCGCTCAACCACACCACCCATTATCGCTTCGATCGACCGGTGACCCTGTCCCCGCATGAAGTCCGGCTGCGCCCCGCGCCACATTGCCGAACGCGGATTTGTAGCTATTCACTGAATGTTCGTCCTACCAATCATTTCATCAACTGGCAGCAGGACCCCTACGGCAATTACGTGGCACGCCTCGTCTTTCCGGAGCCGGCCACCGAACTCGAGGTCGTGGTGGATGTGGTGGCCGATATGACGGTGATCAACCCGTTCGATTTCTTCGTTGAGCCGTCCGCCGAGCGATTTCCGTTTACCTATGCCCCGCAGTTGACGAAGGAGTTGGTGCCGTTCCTCGAAGTCGAACCCTGCGGGCCGTTGCTTGGAGCCTGGCTGGAACGGTTTAAGAATGCCGACCGCGGGGAGTCGAACTTCATTAACGACTTTCTGGTTCGCCTCAATCAACGACTCCAGCGGGATATCGACTACATTGTCCGTCTAGAAACGGGCGTTCAACGTTGTGAGGACACGTTGCACCTGCGTCAGGGGTCCTGTCGCGATAGTGGCTGGCTGCTGGTGCAGATTCTGCGCAATTTGGGTCTCGCTGCGCGGTTTGCGTCGGGGTATCTCATCCAACTGGCCGCTGATGTCAAGCCGCTCGAGGGACCGGCTGGGCCCAAGCAGGATTTCACCGACCTCCACGCCTGGGCGGAAGTCTATATTCCGGGCGCAGGGTGGATCGGGCTCGATCCGACGTCAGGCTTACTCGCGGGAGAAGGACACATCCCCTTGGCCTGCACGGCCTCTCCGTCCAGTGCCGCGCCGGTGATCGGCCGTACCGATGTGTGCGAATCCGAGATGGACTTCCGTATGTCGGTCACGCGGATTCACGAGGATCCGCGCGTCACGAAGCCCTATACCGAAGAACAATGGCGCGCCATCGAAGCGCTGGGCCATCAGGTCGATGCCGATTTGCAGGCTGGAGAGGCGCGTCTCACGATGGGCGGAGAGCCGACCTTTGTCTCGATTGACGATATGGAGGGTGCCGAGTGGAATACCGAGGCGCTGGGTCCCAGCAAGCGCAAGCTCGCCGGTGATGTACTCAAGCGCCTCAAGGATCGCTTTGCTCCAGGCGGGCTGCTGCACTATGGCCAGGGCAAATGGTATCCAGGAGAACCCTTACCCCGTTGGGCGCTGGGTTGTTATTGGCGGCTCGATGGTGAACCGGTTTGGCATGATCCGGCATTGGTTGCCGATGAATCAGTCCCCTATGGCTATTCGACCGAGCACGCGCAGAAGGTTGCGACTCGGTTGGCCGAACGACTAAACCTGAATCCCGCCTGTGTCATCCCTGCCTACGAAGATGTCTGGCATTACCTGATGGAGGAACAGAAGCTGCCGGTCAATGTGGACCCGCTGCAAAAGGACCTCAAGGATCCAGAGCAGCGTCATACCTTGGCTCGATTGCTGGATCGTGGGCTGGGGGAAGTGGCCGGCTATGTATTGCCTCTGAGGGCAGTGGCGCCGTCGGCGTTCCGTCACTCGTGGCCGCGCAAAGCCCGATGGATTTCCGGCCCCTGGCCGCTGAAGCGAGGGCGGCTGTACCTGTTACCAGGGGATTCACCGATGGGCTATCGGCTCCCCTTGACCTCGCTCCCTTGGGCGGCTCCGGAAGATGTAGAGATCGAACTAGAACGAGACCCTCTGGAGGCGCGCGAGCCCTTAGGGCCGGCCAGGTCTAGAACGCGCCAGCCAGGCGCACCCGATCAACGGCAGCTCTCGATTACCACAGCATGGGCGGTCGGTGAATCGGCTCGCGATGTGCTTAGGACGGCACTGTGCGTCGAAGTCCGGCAGGGACGACTGCACGTCTTCATGCCGCCTCAGCCCTATCTGGAAGACTACCTCGATCTGGTCAGCGCGGTTGAGCAGACAGCGGCTGAGCTGCACAGTCCTCTGTGGGTGGAAGGGTATCCGCCTGCCTATGATCCCCGATTGCAGTCGTTCAAGGTCACCCCTGATCCAGGAGTCATTGAAGTCAATATTCACCCGGCGAAGACCTGGGACGAGCTGGTTGCCAACACGCACATTCTCTACGAAGAAGCGCGCCAGTCACGACTGGGTACGGAAAAGTTCATGCTCGATGGGCGCCATACCGGCACGGGTGGCGGGAACCATGTCACCTTAGGCGGCCTCACGCCGGCAGACAGTCCGATGTTGCGCCGTCCGGATCTGCTCAGGAGCCTCACCACCTATTGGCTGAATCATCCTGGGTTGTCCTACCTATTCTCCGGCATGTTTGTGGGACCGACCAGCCAGGCACCCAGGGTAGATGAGGCGCGCCATGATCACCTGTATGAACTCGAGATTGCATTTCAGCAAATGACGGCCAAGCAGCCAGCCGGGCAAGAAACGGTGACGCCGTGGCTAGTGGATCGCTTGCTGCGGCATTTGTTCGTGGATCTGACCGGGAATACGCACCGTGCGGAATTCTCTATCGACAAGCTCTATTCGCCGGATTCTGTTACGGGACGCCTGGGTTTGGTGGAATTCAGGGCCTTTGAAATGCCGCCTCATCCCCAGATGAGTCTGTCACAGATGTTGTTGCTGCGCGCCCTCGTCGCGAAGTTCTGGAACCAGCCCTATCAAGCTCAGGTGGTGCACTGGGGAACCGAATTGCATGACCGGTTTATGCTGCCCCATTTCGTCGCGCAAGATATGAAGGACGTGATGTGGGACTTACAGACCGGCGGATATCCGTTTCGTGGTGAGTGGTTTGCGCCATTTCTTGAGTTTCGCTTTCCCCGGTACGGCAGCGTGGTTTCTGAAGGCATTGAGCTCGAGCTGCGTCAGGCTATTGAACCGTGGCACGTGTTGGGAGAAGAAGCGGTCGCGGGCGCCACCGCGCGCTATGTGGATTCTTCGGTGGAACGGGTGCAGGTCAAAGTCAACGGTATGACCGATGCACGTCACGTCGTGACATGCAATGGTCGTCCCGTCCCGCTCCATCCGACCGGAACGTGCGGCGAGTTCGTGGCAGGAGTCCGCTACCAGGCCTGGCAACCACCTTCGGGGTTGCATCCGACTATCCCAGTGCAGTCTCCGCTGGTGTTTGATCTCGTCGATACCTGGACCGGCCGCGCAATCGGCGGGTGCACGTATCACGTGGTGCATCCGGGAGGACGGAGCTCTCCCTCGTTTCCGGTCAACGCGAACGCAGCCGAAGCTCGTCGCATGGCGCGTTTCTGGGATCACGGTCATACGCCGGGACCCATGACGGTCCGACCTGAAGAGCGGAATCGGTACTTTCCCTTTACCCTCGACCTGCGGCGCAAGCCCGCATCAACCTAGACGTTCGTGCAGAGCCGACATCTCACTGGGATCCCTCCCTCGCCATCACCCCTTCGACCGGGCGCAAGGCAAAGAACGTTTCGTAAATGGCGTCGTCGGTCCGATTGAGCTTGAATTGAAAGCCATCGAAAAACTCATGCAACCCGCTCAACAAGATCTCCGCCATATCGATGGAGTCCATTTCCGACGGTAACCGTCCCAACCGCTTTTCTGCGAGATTGTTATGCCGGTCGCTTTCCGATCCGGCAATCGCATGGAGCGAGTCCTCAGCCTTGATGAGGCAATAGCGGATGGCTCGCGGAAAGTTCGGATTGAGAATCAGAAATTCGGCCACAAGGTTGGGTGCGATAGGGCCGTGCTGTTTGCAATACATCTCCAGGGCGCTGGCGGACTTCAACAGCGCGGACCACTGGATGATATCGAACGGCGTGCCGACTTCGGGCACGGTGGGAGCAGCATGAAATATTTCACGTCGAGGATGCGGGACGTCTTGTCCGCTCGTTCCAGAAGGCGGCCGAGTCGAGCAAAATGCCAGCCTTCTCCGTGCGACATGGTGGCATCGGTAATTCCTAGAAAAAGATGACTGGCGGCTTTGACAGGGCGAATGGTCCAGATCGGGAGCGTTACATCAACGTCTGGGCGAAACGCAGAGCCCATTGGCGCTGGGCCGTCGTTTCCGTTATCTCGTCCTGCCGGAATTCCACCTGGACGTGTGGCAGTCCCCGGCGCAGTGCATGGAATGGGATGCTGTAGTCCACCTCTGGATCCAGACCGTATGGTTGATTATCTCCGACAACCACGTCGCCGGGCCGACGCAGCGCAGCGAGCACCGGGTCGGCAAGGCTGCGGTCGAGATGGCTGGAGAGAGCGATTCTCCAGGGCCTTGGTTTGCCGGCAAGAGAAGCCGTCATGGAATGAACGGACACCGCGATGGATTGCACGCCTCTCGTCTCGCGTTCCAGCAAGACCGCTTCGACCGCATCGTGATACGGATGGAACCAGCGCTCGCGGCGGGTCGCTTTGGCTGCCTCGCTGAGATGCAGATTGCCAGGGATCACCGTCCCGTCGCTTACTTCAGGTATAAGATCCGAAGCGTTGAGATGGCGGTTGCAGTCGATGACGAGGCGCGAGGCATTGCAGAGTATCGCCGGGGCGTCGAAGATTTCCGAGAGCGCCTCGGTGACGCCCGCCGCGCCGATATCCCACGCGATGTGTCGCGCAAGTTCAGACGCCGGCAAACCGAGGTCGCGAAGTTCCGCCGGAACGTAGTTGCTGGCGTGATCGCAGAAGAAGACAAAGCGGCCGGATCCCTGCGGGCGAAGGATTCGAGGCGCCGTCATGTCATCGTCATCCCGCCTCCTCGGTAACGGTCACGGCTACGTCCATACCGAGGAAGGCTCCCGGGGAACCAGCGTAGGTGCCCCACAAGGGCAGCACCTGGTCGGGAGCCCAAGCAACGGCGACGCGAATGAGATTACGGTTGCCGATGATGCTGTTGGTGGGGTCGAAGTCGATCCAGCCGGCGCCGGGAAGATAGGCCTGCATCCATGCATGGGTGGCTCCGCCGCCTACGTGGCCAGAACAGTTGGGCACGAAGATATAACCGCTGACAAACCGCGCCGCGACACCCAGCGACCTGCAGGCTTCCATCATCAGGACCGCGAAATCCCGGCAACTGCCCCGCCGCTTTCGCAACGTCTCCTCGGGAGTCTGCACGCCTTTCTCAGGGCGGCGGGTGTAAATAAACTGTTCGCGAATGCCGTGCGTCATGGCGCGAAGTATTTTCATGGTGCCAGTCGTATCCGATGGATCGAGAAACTGCAATGCCCATTCGGACACGCTCTCGCCCTGGTAGTGATGAGCCAGAGCGCGCGCGAGGTTGGGGAAGTCCTCGTCGGAATAGCGAAAAGGATACACCTGCGCATACTCTTCCAGCGGATACTCCGGCATGGAGTCCTCGAAATGCTCCAGCGTCACAGTGCTTTCGAAGCGGAGTTCGGACGTGGTCCCCTCAAAGGTGGCAACGGCGACAGAGTTATCGAACGGATCGTGCACCCAGCGCAAGTGAGCGGGTTGCGGCGCGATGACCAGATCGGTCCGGATCAACCGCAGGTCGTGACTCTCGCGCGGGCGGAACATCATGCGGTGTTCGCCGAGGCCGACGCGCTCACGGTAACGGTAGACGGTGGAGTGGTGCACCTTAAGAACAGACATCAGTGGGCTGTTCCGGGAATCTCGCCATCCGGAATCTCATCGGTCCAGACCCTGAAGCTCTCCAACGTGTTGGGTCCGAACGTCGTGGCGATCGCGACATCGGACGCGTCGCGGCCTCGCGCCATCAGGATGCGGCCCGTGCGCGGCACATTGTTGCGCGGGTCGAAAATGTGCCAGCGGCCCGCGATCCAGACCTCGATCCAGGCCGCGAAATCCATCAGGCCGAAAGGAGGTGGCATTCCGATATCGCTCAGATAGCCGGTGCAGTAGCGCGCCGGAATATTCATGCAGCGGCAGAAGGCGATGGCGAGATGCGCGTAGTCGCGGCAGACGCCGGTCCGTTCGTTGAACGCCTCCGCGGCGCTGCGGGTGGCGCGGGCGCTCTGATAGTTGAAGGCAATATGGTTATGAACGTAATCGCAGATGGCCTGCACGCGCGGGTACCCCGGAGTTGTGCCACTGAAGAGTTGCCATGCCGTCTGAGACAGCAAATCGGTCTCACAATAGCGGCTGCCCAACAGGAACACGAGGGTTTCTTCGGGCAGATCCTGTACGGAGTCCTGCCGGGCAGCGGACACAATCTCATCTAGCTGGCCGCTATCTCTGATTACGCCGTCGGCAGCCAGGCGGAGCCGGCCCGCAGGCGCGAGGAGGCGGTTGCACCGGTTTCCGAAGGCGTCGCGGTAGCCGGTGATCGGAATGGATGGCTCGGCGGTAAGGCGATCGGGGACGACTATGTCGGAGGCCCTTGAATCGTGGATATTCACGACCAGGATGATCGGCGTGGGTTGTGGAAAGCTGTAAATTAGTTCGTAACCGATCCGGAGCTGCATGGCACACACCTTCAATCTGCGGCAAGGAAATCCGCGCGATGGACTGACGCGATTCAGAAGGTGACATGGCGAGGGGCCGTACCATTCGCCTCCCGGGGCTCCGATATCGTTAATGGTACCAAGGAGCCGGCCATTGAATGTCATCGCAAGGCTTTCCCACATCTCGAGCCAGGCAGCAGCATGCAATACTTCAGTCGCCGAAAGTGTTTGGTAGGCTCAGGCGGTGCGTGCAACAGCCGCCTCCAGTATAGCCGCCGGTGTCTGAAACCCCAACGTCTTTCGTGGACGTTGGTTCAAGCGTAACGCGATCTGGTTCAAGTCTGCTTGGGAGTAGTGTGACAGGTCTGTGCCTTTCGGGAAATACTGACGCAGCAAGCGGTTCGTATTTTCATTCGTGCCACTGAGGTACCCTCAGTTGTTTTACCACGTTCAATGTTAGGCATGCACACATCCGCTGCGGTTCGGTCGCCTCTGGTGCAGGGAGCCGCTAGCCAAGAGCGCTACGCGGGCAAACCTGATTATACGTCTGCCACCAGCGTTGGATCACCACTTGCTGACCTGCCCCTGTAAACCGGTCCAAGTCTTATGCAGGCACCTAAGCCTTACTAATGGTGCAGCGGCAATCCTGGTGCCAACTTGGTGCCAAAGAACCGTGATACACCGTGACCCAAGCACACGATGAGTTATCACGCAACTTCGTTCTTGCCTTCTAATTCGTCGTGTTGGGTCGGCTGAGTTGGGGTATCGGCAGGACTCTTAATCAGGGGCCTTACGTTGGCGGATCCTTTAGCCCGTCGATCGCCGCTGTCCAGGCTAATCTTGTCCTATCGACCTGAACATCAAGTGTGAGTCTTCCAGCGGCACCCAGAGGTAAGCATGTGAGATGGTTGGCGCTGAAATCTTAGTTAACCAAACCGACTTAGACTTATCGCTCCCAATCGGCCTAAAGTATGGGACTGTGGCGACTCCTGCTGTGATCTTTGGACCTGCGTCGGCCAGCCATGTGTCTCGCGTCGCAGAGACGGTTCCTATAATAGTGAAACTCGCCCACATTGTGAACTACAGTTAGCGTCACGCAGCCGGAGCGATTCCTTCAATTCTGAAGGACAGGCCTGATACCAACGATGGGCGGAATGCTTGCCCTCCACCAACCCTCGCCTGCGCGACTCGACGCCCATTGACTGAGGCGTCGGGATCAAACCCTCACGTATCTCTGCTCTCAAGAAATCTCACTACGTGCGTACCAAATCAACCTTCGGTTGACCCAGCGACTACTCTGCGCAGGTGTAGACCTCTGGCGGTGAGATGCGTCACCGCCAGGCCAACTCTTGTTGTTCCATCGCCTGAGCCACGGCCGCCTTCAGGCGCTCACCGGCTACAGGCTTCACAAATAGGCCACCACGCCATCGTGCATGCAGGAGACGGCCATGCCGGTATCCGGAGAGCCCATGAGGACCACCATGGGAGCATGTGGATACTCGGGGCGGAAGTAGGCGAGGGTGTCCAAGCCATTGATCTTCGGCATATGGATGTCACAAATCATCCTAGATCAGACGGTTCTCACCGCTATTGATGACGTCGATTGCGGTTTTCCCGTTGTTCGCTTCTACAACGTCATGCCCGGCCTTTTCGAGCATCGTCCGCACGACTTTCCTGATCGCCGGCTCATCAGCTACTACCAGCACGCGACCATTGCCCGGTAAGGCACCAAAGAATAAATCCGATCTGTCCCCTTCATGGCATTCTTCTGGCGGGCTTGCGTCGCCGGCAGTCTGAGATTTCTTACCTCTGCCCCTGGCAGCAGCGCTTCATACAGAGGATGGAAATTGAAGAATTCAGGGTCAGCAACTGTCTTGAAAATCAAGCCGGCTGATTGGCCGCCACCCGCCAGGGTGTCACACTCTTGAGCATCGCATTCAGAATGGTCAGCAGCTTCCGCATGCAGGCCGTCAACGCCAGCTTCTTTGCCTTTTCCACCTGACACAAGCACTGGTAGAAGGTCCGCATCACCGGGTTCTTCCGCGTGGCCAGCTCCAGTTCCTGCAAATCACAGATGTAGTGTCAGGCCAGTCAGCCGCCCACCGTGTCCAATTGTGGTGCTGAATTCGGTGGGGGAATGCCAGATCTCGCATCCCCGACAGTGGGCCTGGAGCAGCTATTGGGCGACGGTGGGAGAAACAACGGCTCCCTCGTGGCTCACCACCGATTGGATTCTCGGGCAGTTTGGCCAACGGGTGGGGCCGACTCAGGAGCGTTATCGGACCTTTGTGGCCGAAGGGCGTGGCGGACCGCGGCCCTGGGAGAAGCTCCCGGGCCAGATCTATGTGGGCTCTGAGAAGTTCGTGGCGCAGCACCAGCCCAATCGAGTGATCCGAGATATTCCCCGTCGTCACACACAGGCGCAACGGTCTTCGCAGCACGTACTGTTTCAGCTGAAATGGACGAGGGCGCAGCTCATCCACACGGCCAATCGGCAATATGAGTATCGGCTAGCCGAGATTGCTGACCATGTGGCTGTCCATGCGGCCACGGTCAGCCGTCGACTGAAACAGGCCAAGAAGAAACAGATGTGATTGCAGGAAACCCGGTATCGTTTGACTCCTCAGCCTTTCACCGCGCCGAGTGTATTGACCCTATAATAGAGCCTGCTATCGTTCTGCTAGCAGTTGTCTAAATTCAGGGGGTACCTATGGCCCAAGTCCTTGTTCGACAGCTCAACGAGAAAGTGGTCGAACGATTGAAGAAGCGGGCGAAGGAGCATGGTCGGTCTCTGCAATCGGAAGTGAAGACGATTCTGGAAGAGGCTGTGCCGGACTATGAGGGAGCCTGGCTGCGGATCGAAGCATTTCGCAAGGGATTGAGAAAGTCTGGCCGGAAGTTCAGCGACAGCGCGGGGCTCATCCGTGAGGATCGTGATCGGTGAGTTGCTATGTGGTCGATGCCAGCGTGGCGATCAAATGGTTCATTCCGGAGATCCACTCGGAGGCTGCGCTTGCGCCGTTCGCGCTTTCGACTTCACGTTCCCGCATTCATGACATTGGAGCTCGGCAATGTCATCGCCAAGAAAATTCGGCGAGCAGAACTCACGCCGGCTGAAGGTGAAATGATTGTCATGGAGTTGAAGCATCTTCCGCACCACCGGCATGCCGATGCGCGGCTGTTTCCCGCCGCCTATCAACTGGCGGTAGACACTCGGAGAAGTGTCTACGATTGCCTGTATCTGGCTTTGGCCGAGGCGGTCGACGGCGCTGTGGTCACGGCCGACCGAAAATTCTACGCCGCACTTGCCAATGGGCCCTATGGTCGGAAGGCGATGTGGGGGGAAGACCTTCCACAGGGAACGTAATTGTCTCGCCTCCCCGCCGCTCACCACGTCCAGTTCTCGTCGTTCCTGAAGCATCGTTCGTCTCTCGCCCGAAGAAGAGAGCACATGACGTATAGCCAATAGCGTACGGCTCGAAGTGGAGAGTGAGGGCTTTGGTACCAGCTATAGGCCATTAGCCATGCGCTCCTATCTCCAGCTATCAGCCCCCGCCTCCCGCGTGATATCCTTGATGCTTCAGGAGGTACGTGCCCGTCTGTGACCCGCGCTTGCTCCTTCTTGACGCACCCCCATTCTCAGTGTAGGGTCCCATCACGTTCGGCGATATTCCCGAGATCCACGGTGGGGAATTCGTCGTGCACGTTCGATGGTTCCTCGGTGCCTCTTACAGGCGGTCTTGTCATGAAAGTCATACTCGCATTCGTCTATGGTTCCATTCCTGTTCGCGGGAGCTCCTGGCTACGCACAAAGCCCTTGCGAGGAATGTTTGAAGGCCTCCCAGGAAGAGCTCAAGCGCTGCCTCGACAATGCCATCAGCCAGGAGGATAAAATCTCCTGTGGGGATAAACAGGACGCTCAGGCGAAGATCTGTGAAAATAATGAGTGCCAAACTGAAAGAGCGCAAGGCGGCAAGCAGGGTGAAGTCCCGCCGGAAAAGAAGCAGAGCTCAGAGCGATAACCTTGCGGTCAGGAGATGGTCTGAACACAGCGGCGGTGGTGAGCGAGTATCAAGGCGTTGAACAGGTCGAAACGAAACGCGTCAGAGCGCGATAGGAGAACCAGAGGAGATGGAGATGAGTCAACAACGACCGGGGGTGGCGATTCTTGTCGGAGGTGGGCCGGCGCCGGGCATCAATAGCGTCATCGGCGCAGCCACGATTCGGAGCATTCTTGGCGGTTGCGACGTGATCGGCATTCTGGATGGCTTCAAATGGATTATGGCGGGCGATGCGAGCAAGGTCAGACCCTTGTCGATCGAGGATATCAGTCGGATTCACTTCAGCGGGGGCTCCTGTCTCGGCACGGCGCGCGCGAATCCCACGCAGAAAGTCGAGCATCTTGATGCCTGCCTCGCGACCCTGACAAAGCTCGGCGTAACCAGGCTGATCACGATCGGCGGGGATGATACCGCCTTTTCCGCACTGAAGTTGGAGCAGCGGGCGGCCGGTCGACTCCAGGTGGTGCATGTGCCGAAGACCATCGATAATGATCTGGACCTGCCGCATGGGATTCCCACGTTCGGCTTCCAGACGGCTCGCCACATCGGCGTCGAGCTGGTCAAAAGTTTGATGGTGGATGCCGAGACGACTTCGCGCTGGTACTTCATTGTCACGATGGGCCGCAAGGCCGGACATCTTGCCCTTGGAATCGGCAAGGCAGCCGGCGCGACGCTGACGCTCATTCCCGAGGAGTTTCGGCACAGGCCCATCCGTCTGACCACCTTGGTCGATACCTTGGCCGGTGCGTTCATCAAGCGGCTCACAGCTGGGAGGTCGGATGGCGTGGCGGTGTTGGCGGAAGGCTTGGTCGAATTCCTCGATCAACGGGACCTCGATGGATTGGAGGATGTGGAGCGGGACCAGCATGGACATGTGCGGCTTGCTGAGATCAACTTTGGGTTCGTGCTTAAGCGGGCAGTCGAGAAAGAGCTGCGGACCCTTGGCATCAAGACGACGATCGTCGACAAAAACATCGGCTACGAGCTCCGCTGCGCCGACCCCATTTCCTTTGATATGGAATACACGCGAGACCTCGGGTATTGTGCGGCGCAGTTTCTCCTGGAGGGGGGGAATGCCGCCATGGTGTCGATCCAAAATGGCCGGTTTATTCCGATCCCGTTTGCGCAGATTTTGGACCCTGCCACAGGCCGCACCAGAGTTCGCATGGTGGACGTGGAATCGGAATCCTACACCATCGCTCGCCGATACATGATTCGATTATCCCAGGATGATTTCAGTCAACCGCAGGAACTGTCCCACCACGCGAAAACCGTTGGCCTGTCGCCGGAGGCCTTTCGCAAGCGGTTCGAATACCTGGTAGCAGAGGATCTGTAAAAAATGGACGAGGAATGAGGAACGGTCTTGCCATCACACATGAGGCCTCGCTTCCTCGTCGTCATCCTGTTCAGCATGGCTTCTGCATTGCCCGCTGCCGTTCTTAACGCCCGTACTATCTAAGAGCAGGTTTTCCTAACTCAGCCTCGAATCGATGGCCCACACGATGATGGACATAGTCTTGTGTCTTGGTCTCACGGTGGGTGTTGGTGCCTACGTTGATCTTGCCCGATGGATCGTTGAGTACTTTGTGCCGAATTGAAGGGAGGTTGATAGTGGGTGGCCTTCATTCGCCCGCCACTCTGGTGTTGCCCTGATCGGGATGGTTTTGTAGTTCCTTGTTCCGCTGTGGATGACCAGCGCGTTCTGGAACCTCTTGGGGCCATCTACTGCTGCTGTGACTGGGGAGATTGTCTTTCTGAGGGTGTTCCGGTTGTTTGGGTGGTTTATTCCTTCTGGAGGCCTCTTGATTTGGCGAAGATCAAAATAGCAGTAACTTTCCGCAACCGGTTCAATCTGAACAGCCGCTACAGCGTCCACAGTTCCTCTCTCGTCGTTCCTGCTGCCAGTGGGGCTGATCTGAAACGAGATACAAAATACGCTTCACGAGATACGCTGATCTTCGGATGCGCTTCATGAGCTCAGCATCCTGATAAGTATGTTGGCATGATGATCGATCCCACGCCCGATACTGAAATTTCGCTCTCCTTCGACAACCAGCAAGCGGTGCTGTCCCCCTGGGGCGCCTCTTTACGGCGGTACTACCTGCTGGAAGCCGACGGCGGTGAAACTGATATCCTGTGGGGCTATTCGGGAGGCAGTCACAAGAAGGGCGGGCAGGGGGATGTCCTCATCCCATTTCCTGGACGCGTTGCGGAGGGCTGCTATACCTTCGATGGGCAGGCCTTACAACTCGACCGGAACGATAAGGAAGGTCCGAACGCGATCCACGGCTTTGTCCGGACGTTGCCGTGGAAGGTGCCTGTCATCGAGCCGAACCGAGTCGCGTTCGATGTACACCTCGATGCTGAGTCATATGGCCGTCGTGGGTATCCATTTTCACTCGCCATTCGCGTCACGTACAGCTTGGATAGCCAGGGACTGTCCTGTGCCTTTACCGTGCAGAACGTGGATTGTCAGGCGGCGCCGGTCGGGGTTGGGTTTCATCCCTACTTCACGGTCGGCCCTGCCGTAGTTGACGAGGCCGAGGCCAAGATTCCTGGCGCCGGGTACCTGGAGTTCAACGAACGGCTGGTGCCGACCGGAACCATTGTCGATGCGTCGGGCACCGAGTGGGACTATCGCGACTATCGCCAGATCGGCAGTCGCCGCTTCAACCACTGCTATGTCCAACTTGAACGCGATGCGGAAGGGATGGCCACGGCGTCACTGCGCCACGTGGGAAGCGGTCGCACCATCGACATCGTGATGGATCGCTCGTTCTCCGCTGTCGTGGTCTATACCGGCGACGCCATTGCCGACGCCCCACGACGCGCCTTGGCCATTGAGCCGATGACCTGCGCGACGGATGCGTTGAATCACCCTGAGTGGGGCTTGAAACGATTGCTTCCAGGCGAAACGTTCGCCGGCTGCTACCTGGTGAGACCGCGCCGCGGCTAGGAACGGTCCGTCGGCCGATTACCGCGTCCTAAGAGTTGGACCACGCATCGGTCTTACGACGGCCGGATCGGCTCCGTGATGCGGAACCGCACCTCGTCAACTTGGCTATAGGCCGACGTCTGCTCGCCTGCGAACAATCCGCATCGGTAAAGGCCCGGCGCCCAACCGCTGGCTGGACGAGGAAGTATAAAATAACCGGATTGGTCGTTAGTGGACATGATGAGGTGGTCCTGCGCGACGGCCGCCTGCTCTCCGGTCAGTTCGGATGTCTCTTTGAAACATCGTGCGGCGAGCGGCACCTCATCGTACGAGGCCGTGACTAGTCCAAACACCAAATAGATTTCTTGCTGTGTGGTGGGGAAGCTGATTCCAGGGTCCAAGGGAATGAAGTCATGGGCTCCGGTGGGAGAATCATCCCGCATGACTTTCTTGGCCGGGATGACGAATCGAAACCAGGTAAAATCGGCGTCTCTGCCTATGAGCGACGCCGCCGTATCCAGCGTGTTCTGAGGTGACAACCGCTCAATAGTTTTCGCAGCCAGTTCTTCCTCCGAAGGGACTGTCGGAGGAGAAGGCTGGCCCGAGGAGGCGCCGTCAGTGGCCCCGGGTGCGCTTTCCATCGCAAGGTCGGGAACATGTGGACGAATCTTATCCAACCACCGCGCCAGTTTTCCTTTATCCAACACCCGGGTTCCCGTTGGCAGTTCGACATCCTTCGTCGCCTGTTCAAATTCCACGGTCGCATCATAGAGGACCTTGAATTGGACGTATGCATCTTCCCACCGCCCCAGGTCCACCAGACATTGGCCCATACGATAGACCGTCACCGCATAGTCTTCGTCAGTGGGATCAAGGTCCGACACCTTTCGAAAAATGGTGAGCGCTTCTTTGCACCGACCAAGATTCATGAGGATCAGGCCTAAATGTTGGGTGGCGAGGGGATCCATCGGGTTGAGGAGCAGGAGTGTTCGATAAATCGGTTCGGCTTCCTGAAATCGCCCCTCCTCGAAGAGCCGATATCCGTCAGCGCGAATCATCGACCAGTCCCTCAGTTGTTTCGGTGTCGCGTCCGGGGTCATCACGGGAGCAAAACGTCGGCCTCGTTCCGTCGATCCATAAAAGACGGTGAGCAGATTCTTGGCGGAGAGCTCCAGCGGAGAACCGGGTGAGACCCGTTGTAAGACGAATTGCACGTCACGGTCCGCCCCCTCGTAATCCAGCACGTCAAACCGCGCCCGGGCCATCGCTAGCCGCCAGCCAAGCAAATCCGGAGCCAGTTCCACGGCCTTCTGGTACGAGTCGAAGGATTGCTCAAGGCGATCGAGTTTGCGGAGTTCACGTGCCAACCGCAAATGGATCAGCGGATTCTGGGGATCGACCGCGGCAATGCGTTGTAACTCGGTGACGGATTCCTCAATCTGTCCCGACCGAACCAACACACTCCATTTGGCCCATCGCACATCCAGCGCGGTGGGTATGCTGGCCAGGACGGTCTCATAGGACTGAAGTGCTGCTTCGGTGTGGCGCGAGGTGGCAAGCATGTCGCCGCGGAGTTGATGCAGCGCGAGCGCCTGGGGATTGTCATGAAGCCCTTGATCAAGAATGTCGAGCGCCAGGTCTATCGTACCCTGTTCCCACGCAACCTTTGCACGCTGGGCGACCTGCGCCTCTGAGCGGAGCGGGAGGTCATTCGCGCATGCCAAGGGAGTTTCTGCCAGCGTCACCGGCAGCAAGAGGGCCAGGAGCATTCCAATGTAGCGATGTCTCGGCCGGACGAACATTTCTCGCAGGCTGAACGGCGCACACCGATGTATGAGCATGGTCACAGTCTCTCGTTAAGGTACAGGCATCCCCTTCCTCGTCTGGGATGGACAGCACAAAGCGGGTAGGCGCCCAAGGAGCATTCCCTGGTTTAGTCATTAGAGGCACCGTACAAGAGAAGGATTCGCGGTGCTTCGAGCGCCTCGAACGATGAGGTATCTTACTGTACGAAAGCCTGTCGCTGCGAGTGACCCTGCGCCTGGAGGCGTAACGAGACAGGCTAGAAGAAGATCTTCCGGCAGGGGCTGGTTCAGCCGACGAGTGTCACAATCGCGACCATCGTCATGATGAAGAGCAATCGAATCGGCTTCACCGTACGTTGACGAACCGGCCTTTGGCCATGGCTCGGAGTTGATCAATGTCTTCGCGACGGGTGACGGAGAGCGGCACGGTATGGGTCAATTCTTTCACCAACAAGTCGGTTGTCAGCGGAATTTTCAGGTGCAGCGCGCGATACAGTGCTGCGACCACGGCCTGTTCGATCTCCGAGCCGCTGAAGCCGTCACTGGCTGTGACGATTGTGATGAGATCAAAGTGTGTCGTGTCCTGCTTGCGGAGCTCGAGGTGAATTTTCCAAATGGCCTCTCGTTCGCCCTGATCCGGCAAGTCCACGAAGAAGATTTCGTCGAACCGGCCCTTGCGGAGGAGTTCCGGAGGAAGAGACGTGAGATTGTTCGCAGTGGCGACGACGAACACTTCCTGTTTCTTTTCCTGGAGCCAGGTGAGGAAGGCGCCGAAGAGCCGGCGGCTCAATCCCGCGTCGGCCTCTCCGCTGCCGCCGCCCGCGACCATCGCCTTTTCAATTTCATCGATCCACAGCACGATCGGCGACAGCGATTCCGCCATTTCGATCGCCTTGCGGAAGTTCTTTTCGGATTCTCCGACGAACTTGTCGAACAGCCGGCCGGCATCGAGTTTGAGCAACGGGAGTTGCCACTCGCGCGCGATGGCTTTCGCCGCGAGCGATTTGCCGCAACCTGGGACACCGACCAGCATGAGGCCGCGTGGGGGAGACAGGTTGAGCGCTTTGGCCGCTGCGGTGAATCCCACCTTCGCCCGTTCCAGCCAGGATTTCAAATGTGCGAAGCCACCCAATTCAAACCGGTTGTCTTCCAGCGGATAATATTCAAGCAGGCCGCCATCCTTGATGGCCTGCACCTTCCGCTTCAGAATCGTCTGCACATCCTCGGCGGAGAGTGTGCCGTCTCCCACGATGCATTGCGTGATGACCTGCCGAGCCTGATGGAGCGTCAGTCCCTGCAAGGCGCGGAGGATCGCGTCACGTTCCTGTGCAGATGGGCCCATGTCCGCCGTCTTGGAGTCGCTGCGAGAGTTGAGAAGACTTTGCACGACCGTGGTTGATCGCGGCCGACGAGGCGAGGTTCTGGAACTGAGCGACTGAAGGACGCTTTGGAGCATGGACTGTAGTTCGTTCCGATCCGGCAGCTGCAGCTCGAGTCGGACCGTGATCTGTTCGATATCAAGCGGAAGGACGATGGGATGACCGGTGAGCACGCAGGTCGCCCGTGATCGGCCGTAGATGGCCGCAACCTCGCGCAGCTGCCGTGCCGCGGCGGCGTCCTGCAAGTGCGGGGCGAGGTCTTTCAGCCAGAACATTGCCTCCACGGTCAGCCCGTTGAGATGCTGAAGCAAGGCCAAGGGTGTGGCCGTCATCTTGCTGAGCGTCGGTCCATCGTCGTGTCTCGTGAGGCCCCTGGTAATCGACCATTCAAACAGCGGCATCCGCTCTTGGGCGGCCACTGATTGCAGCAATGCCAGCACCCGCTCTTCCTCCACGGTTTCAATCACGATGAGCGGATGGCAGGAGCGGATGAGGGTGCGGAGATCATGCACGCTGGTTGACAAGGCCATAGAAGTGAGATGCTAGCACGAGGCTCGCGCGTCACCAAGAAAACGGACGTTTGTGACGTGGGTTCATAGGCAGCGGCGTGAGCTGATTCAGGCAGCGAACGCCCTGTCCGGGGAGGGAAGAGCCTATGGCTTTTGGCAAATGGCTCGGACTCGGAGACAGAGCGCCGAAACTCAGAACCAAAGACCATTTCCGACAGACGGTGCTTTTTCCGAGCCATCGGCCATACGCTCTTCTCTCACGCTATCAGCCTGCGCTATCCGGTGCGTCGCTTAGGCATCATTTTCAGTAAGGCAGCGGCCGAGGCCCTGTTGTTCGGCAAGGTGATAGGCATAGTGCAGGGCTGCCAGGTTTGCGACCCGTTCTTCAGCCTCTTCGCGACTATCGGAATAGATAATCTGAATTCCATATCGCGCCGTCAGCGCATCCAGGAAATCTACCATGCCATTCTTGTGATATTGGCCTAATCGCCCTCCGCCTGTGCTGTAGTGGATGGTGCCTTCGATGACCAGGAATCGATGCGGAACGGCAAGGAGTGGTTCGAGTTCTCGCAGAAAACGCGGGCGATTGTCGGAAGGATTCGAGAAGATCGTGCTGAACTCTTCCACGCGCCTACGTTCCACGCAGAAAATGTCCGGAGCTTCCGCAATCGCATAGTCACCCGCCGGCAGGGCCTGTCGAATGGTTCCGGCGATGCGTATGAGCCCCTTAAATTCATAGGGCAGGTGCTCACGGGTATCGACGAGCAGATGGACGGCCGGGACCATAACTTTGGGATGACTGAACCGACAGACGTTCAGCATCGTTTGAGGCCCGCGCAGTTCCTGTCGGGATCGCGGGGCTGGTTGCGGGCGTGGCGACGGCGAGGGCCGTGGAGGGGCGGTGGCCGACGGAGTCTGTTGCCTGGCGGCGTCGTAACGAGTGCGTGCGACGGGGTCGCTGAGGGTTTGATAGGCTTGGTTGATCAGCTGCGTGCGCGCTTCGGCTTTCCGGTGCAGGGTCGGTGAATGGACGAAGCGATCGGGATGCCAGACCTGCATGTGCTCGTGCCAGGCTCTCTTGATCTCCGCCTCGGTGGCCGTAGGGGAGAGTTCCAGTACGGCGTAGTAGTTGGTGGCCCGTTCGTCCCGCATCGGTCTTTCCTATTCGAGTCGACGAAGTGTAGCGGAGTGCAAGGTGAAGCGCTAGATTGAAATGATCGGTGTGGACGGATCGACCTGTTCACTGCGGCTCGCCATTGTGCGTGAGCGGGACGCGGTGTATGGTAGGCCCCGAACAGGCTGATTCCACACTCCTCTTCCATTGGAGGCGATACTGATGATTTTGGTCACCGGCGGTGCCGGCTATATCGGTTCGCATACCTGCGTTGAGCTTCTCAATGCCGGCTGGGATGTCACGGTCTTTGACAACTTTTCCAACAGCCATCCTGAGTCACTGGCACGGGTGCGGCGTATCACGGGGAAGTCCCTTCGCCTGATACGCGGTGACTGCCGTGATCGCACCGCATTGGTGGCGGCTCTGCGCGAAAGCGGGGCCACCGCAGTCATTCACTTTGCCGGTCTCAAGGCAGTGGGGGAATCGGTCCGGCAGCCGTTGGCCTACTACGACAACAATGTGGTCGGATCCCTGCGTGTGTTGGAGGCGATGGGCGAGTGCGGGGTGAAACGGCTGGTGTTCAGCTCTTCTGCCACGGTGTACGGCGATCCGCAACGTCTCCCGCTCACCGAGGAACACCCGCTCTCTGCTACCAATCCCTACGGCCGGACGAAACTGATGGTTGAAGAGGTCCTGCGCGACCTGCACCGCAGCGATCCCTCCTGGCGGATCGGTATTTTGCGCTATTTCAACCCAGTGGGGGCGCATGCCAGCGGCCTGATCGGCGAAGATCCCCAGGGAATGCCGAACAACTTGCTGCCATTTGTGGCGCAGGTTGCAGTGGGACGGCGGGAATGTCTGAATGTGTGGGGCGCTGACTATCCTACTCCTGACGGGACCGGAGTGCGGGATTATATTCATGTCGTCGATTTGGCGCTGGGGCATCTCAAAGCATTGGAAGCGCTGTCTCGTCTGGAACGCCAGGCGGAGTGCTTAACGGTGAATCTGGGCACGGGGAACGGGTACAGCGTGCTGGGAATCGTGCGGGCATTTGAAGCAGCCAGTGGGAAACCGGTCCCCTATAAGGTTGCACCCCGTCGTCCCGGTGACATTGCCTCCTGCTATGCTGACCCGAATCGGGCATTCACCCTGTTGGGTTGGCGAGCGGAGCGCGGGCTGAGTGAGATGTGCGAAGATGCCTGGCGCTGGCAGAGTACAAATCCCAAAGGGTATGCGGGCTGAGTCTCCTGTGCTCGAGGATCTGTCCGGGATATTCCTCTCCGGTTCCTCGCGGTCCTCGCCGCACGTTCTTTCTGCATGATCGTTTTTCAGAGGGTTCGAGAAGCCACGGAACCAGTTTCGCCTATCACGACTTGCGGATTTGTCCTGCCCGATGCCACGCCTTCCTATTCGGCTTTTTGGCTCCTCAACGCAATCCGTGAACGTGTAGAATCAGAACATACGACCGGTGAGTCTTTCTTGAGCGATACGTCGATGGTCGAGGGAGGTGGACATGGAAAGGGTCACAAGAAACTGCCATAGAGGAAGCCGTATATTCGCCGCTTCTCGGATGAAGCACAGACTGTGTCCTGCATGGGCGATCGGCGCATTGGTGGTGGGATGGTCGGCCTTCTTCCTGTCACCGGCGGGTGCGAGCCATCAAGGCCATGTGCGGCATGCTGATGCAGAACTCCATGCGACGACTGGCCCAAGCTATCCGATCCCGGGCGCATCGTTTCAGGTGTTCTTGGACTATGGAAAAGACCAGGCGGATGCCGGAGGGCTGAACCGAGCCGACGCTAATGCGGCAGTCCAGACTGTCATCGAGGCCTTTACCGTCATGCTGCAGCATCGGGCCGACTATCCGCGATTCGATGAAAGTCTCAAGAAAGACGCCCTCAAACAGGTCGTCATCGAACCGCGCGTCCTCAATGAGGAAGGGAAAGAATTTCCATTTCTGGTTGCTCGAACGAAGGAGCAGGGGCGGGTCAAGCTGCTGATCAGCGGCTCATCCCTCAAGGACAACGGGTACCTGAACCATCCCGACAAATTGGTGCCGCTGTTAGCCAGAGAGTTTCAGTGGGTCGTAAGCAAGGCGGATACCGCTCCGAAATCCACAACCGCTTCGGCCGAACGACAGCTTAAGCAGGCTCCGATACACCGGGACCAAGAAATTCAGGGGATGGCGGCTGAGGAGCGGGTGCGGATCCTACAACAACTGTTCGATACGTATCTGCGAACCGTGGATGACCTCAAGAGCCTCGAGGGTCAGCCGTTTTACGAAGTCGGCAGCAGCACGCTGATTCCGCCGACTCAACCGGATTCCACGATCAAGCTCTACGAGATTCGGGTCCGTGAAGCCCTGCAGAAGATCGTGCGAGAGCCGGCTTTCTGGGAACGCACCCCGAAGGCAGTCAGAAGCCTGCTCAATGGAAAGATCTGGAACGTGACGTTCGTGAAACTCGATCAACGGGATTGGGCCACGCGAACCAGGGTGTTGCCGGAGGACAAATCGGTGTTGGTGGGGGAACGCGATCAACGAATTCAACCGGCCAGCATTTTGGTGAACACTTACCGGATTGCCGCGCCAGACGACCCGTTTCATTCAGACACGAAGGGGGTGCCGATGGGGGCACTTTCTGCGGACCAGCTCGCACGGGTCATCGCTGCTGAAATTCAGCAGAACATCCTCGAGAAATCCATGAGTGGCCACGTGTCTCAGGATGCGCTCACGGCACCCAAGTGAGTGATGAGAGGATCGATCATGCAGACTCCGCAAAGGCGACATGTGCCTGTGCAGGACGAGCTTCTGTGGTCGCTGCAGGATGCGGAAGGTCTGCTGAAAGAGGGCTTAGCGGCTGATCTGGTTTGGCTGCCCGGCCTTGGCCAATTGTATGTTGACGCTCACCACACCCTCATTCAAATTGCGATAGGGATAGGTGGCCGTGATGACGGGGAGGGCATCGGCCTGTGCTTGCGTGGTAATCAGGGATAAGGCCGGCATATAGCGGCCGGAGGCGATCTTGACCCCGATGAGTTTCGCTCCCGGCTCGACCACCACATGGTCGCCGAGTTCCGTGCGAAAGACGAGGGCCTGCATGCCGACGAAGGTGTCGTCGCCAACCTTGGCCGGTCCATGCACCTGCGATTGGTGGGCCAGTGAGACTCGTTTCCCGATATAGACCGAGTAGCTCTTTCCCGCTACCTGCACCTCATTTTCAGGCAGTTCATGATCTCCCTCGAACGTCTCCAATCCATGGATGACCACTCCATCCTGTACGTTGCTCTGATCGCCGACGAAGATATCCTGCCCTTCGTCTCCGCGGATGGAGGCGCCTGGTGCGACGAAAATCATCTCGCCGATCGTCACGGATCCATTCACCACGGCTAAGGGGTGAATGCGGGCGGATGGGACAATGATTGGCTCATCGACATCAGGGTTAAATGTGGTCGAGACGTTGGGAGCCACCCAGCCCACGAGCGCGATCCCAAGGAAGAGGAGGTTCAGGCTCAGGCTGGTCGAGAGTAAAACTGATCGATTCATCAATGATCCTCCAGGGCACGTGAGAGAGTCAGCCGACCCGTTGGGGGCGGTGATCGGGGGCATGAACTCTCGCCGCCGGCTGATTGGCGGAGCAACCGGACTGCTTCCTAAGAAGGTATCGCAGGACCGGTCGGAGAACCGGGATTCCCACTTCTCCATGTCGGTGGATGGAGAATCAACCTTAAGATCCTGGCTATAGGCCATCAGCCATACGCGCTTCCTTTCACCTCACGCGCGCACGGAGGGGTGGACCGGACCGACTCTGAACACGTACAATGCGCGACCGCGTTTCCTTTCCCTCTCGGCCGTGACGGCGCATTGGAAGCGGCACTGCTCGAATACTATCGCAATGACCAGGAAGGGATCGTCATGAGTGTGAAATGTGGAATCGTCGGCTTGCCCAATGTGGGCAAGTCCACTTTGTTCAATGCGCTCACCAAGTCGGGGATCGCGGCGGAGAACTATCCGTTCTGTACCATCGAGCCGAACATCGGCATTGTGGAGGTGCCCGATGCGCGGATGCAGGCGCTGGCCGACATCGTCAAGCCGCAGCGGATGCAATATGCCACGACCGAGTTCGTGGACATCGCCGGGTTAGTGGCCGGCGCGTCGAAGGGCGAAGGCCTAGGCAACCAATTTCTTGCCAATATTCGTGAGACCGACGGCATTGTGAATGTGGTGCGCTGTTTCGAGGACGACAACGTCATCCACGTGGCGGGCAAGGTCGATCCGATTTCCGACATTGCCACGATCGTCACCGAGCTCGCGCTGGCGGACCTCGCGACGGTGGAAAAGGCCCAGGAGCGAAACATGAAGGTCCTTCGTTCCGGCGATAAAGAGGCCGCGAAACTGGGCGAGCTGCTGGTTCAGGTGTCGGCCTGTTTGAATGGAGGCAAGCCGGCGCGGACGATGAAATTGGATGCGGCGCAGCGCGCCTTACTGAAACCGCTGTGTCTGCTCACGATGAAGCCCGTGATGTACGTGGCCAACGTGGCTGAAAAGGGGTTCACGAACAACCCGCTGTTGACTCGTGTGGAGGAATTCGCGGTGCGTGAAGGGGCGCCGGTCGTGGCCATTTGCGCCGCGCTGGAGTCGGAGATTGCGGAGCTCTCGGACGAGGAGAAGCGGGAATTCCTGGCCGACATCGGCATGACCGAACCGGGGCTCAACCGTCTCATTCGCGCGGCGTATCAGCTACTCGGTCTGCAAACGTATTTTACCGCGGGCGTGAAAGAAGTTCGCGCCTGGACGATTCATATCGGAGATACGGCTCCGCAGGCGGCCGGCGTCATCCATGGGGATTTTGAAAAGGGATTCATCCGCGCGGAAGTGATCGGCTACGACGACTTCATCGCTTGCAAGGGGGAAGCGGGCGCGAAAGAGAAAGGGAAGATGCGGCTGGAAGGCAAGGAGTACGTGGTCCAGAACGGCGATGTGATGCACTTCCGCTTCAACGTCTAGCAGCCCGCAAAAAATCCATCGTGGCCTCTGCCTTCTCACATACCATGGTTGCGCTGGCCATGGGCAAACTTTCCCACAGTCCTGTCATGGACCGACGCGCCTTGTGGTTGGGCGTCTTATGCGCAGTCTTGCCGGATATCGATGTGATCGGATTCGGCCACGGCATTCAGTATGGCGATCTGTTGGGGCATCGCGGGCTGACGCATTCATTAGCCTTTGCCGCTCTGTTGAGCGTGCTGCTGGTCGGTTTGTGTTATCGAGGGGAGTCCGGGGCGGTGAGAGCTGGAATGGGTCTCTACTTTTTTCTGTCTGCCACGTCCCATGGGGTATTCGACGCGATGACCGATGGAGGATTGGGCGTGGCGTTTTTCTCCCCGTTCGATACGACCAGGTACTTCTTCTCGGTTCGGCCCATCGCCGTGTCTCCGATCGGCATCCATGAATTTTTCAGCGATCAGGGTCTGCATGTCCTTGCCAGCGAGGCGAAGTGGATCTGGCTGCCGGCCGCGATGGTGTTCGTGGGGCTTCGAACCCTGAAACAGGTGTGGCGACGTTGGCCTGTGGCCCCACGATCACCTGCGGACTGAGGAGAGTTCGCAATAGGTCCCACCACCCGTCGATTATTTCTGCTTCGTTTCGAGCCGCACGTTCTCCGCTGACCAGTCTATGTCCGTGAGTGGAACATTCCGTCCATCCACCGCCTGAATTTCGATTGTCAAATGCTGCTCGCCTTCACGGCGCTTGGGCAGCGCCTTCAGGGACTGTGTCACGTCGATGCGAAAGGTTGGCAGGAGTTGTGGCTCCGACCTGGTTCGCCGTTCCGCCACGATGCCTGCCGAGCCCAGGACCATCGTCTGTTGTTCGTCCGTGACGGTGGTCACGCGAAGCTTGAGTGGTCGATCTCCCGGTACGGTCAATCCTTCCAGCACCAGCCTGATCCTTGTCGCATCCTCCCATTGTGCCGGCAGCGCGACGGTGAAGTGATGTTTCTCTTCGTCTGCATGGGCCGGCATGGACAGACTCGCTATCAGACTTAGTACCAGGAAAACCACTCGCCTCGTCATTTGTCTTCGCGTTCGACCTCCGCGATCGTGAGGTGGACGTCCTTCGCCCGCACAGGGATCACCGTTGGATTGTGATTCTTGCCCTTTCGCTCCACCAAGGCAAGCCGCACAGGACCCTGAGCGCCGCTGAGTGCATCGAGCATCGGCGTGGACAGATTCACGACCATGTTGCGGGCCTGCTTGGATGTATGCCTTCCTGCACGATCATTGAGAACGATCGGGAATGTGCCGAGGTATCCCTTCCCGCTCGGGCCTTCGTCGGCCTTGGCCGTTTCCGGCGTGGCGTATAACCGATAGACCGCACTCTTGTCCAACGGTAATGAGAGGTCGGTCAGATGCAACCTGGCCCGCCCTCCCTGTTCGAGGACTTTGGCCATTTTATCACGCGTCTGGCGAACCACTTTGAGCGTTTTGCTGATGCGCCAATCGGTCCGAATGACAATCCAATCAAGTAGGCATGGCAGGAGCTCGAAAAACTTGGACGGTCCGTAGAGGTAGCGCAATTGGTTCTCGTGGTTCAGCACCTGCGCCGCCGTCATCGAGCGCCAGACTTTATTCTCGTCGAAAAAGGTCCAGGTGAGATTGAGGAAGGCGGGGTCCGTCGAATTCGTGTGGGTGGAGGAGGCTTTGTTCCAGTCCGACCAGATCTTGTCCACGTTGGAATGGTGCACGTAAAAGATGGGATCTTTGCCTGCCGAATCGAAGAATCCCATGTCGCCGCCCACGTCGACGTGCACGGAGCCGTGCGGCGCCCCTTCAGGGATGCCGCTGCCTCCCGCGGTCCCGCCGAATTCGGCGAAGGTCCCTGCCGTGAGCGCCGCGTCCATCACTGAATCTCCGACATCCTCGTTCGGAATTTCGTCGGTCGGGCTCATGTCGCGAGTGCCGTTCCAAAGCGGGTTGCTGTTGTCGTTCGGCGACGTATAACCGGCCGGCAGTGTGCGATGGGCCGGGCTGTCCCAATCCCAATAGGGGAGTCGGAAGTTCATGTCGCCGATGAGTTTGCCGAGAATGCGCTCATGAAAATACAGATAGGCCCGATGCCAGGCGAAGAACTGCCAGGAGAAGTGCACCTGCGTCCCCTCACCGCAATACCAGCAATGGATATTTGCCTGGCGCTTGAATCCCCGCGGATCGCTGGGGTCACTCGTATCCAGCGCGCGCATGGCTTGATAGGCTTCTTTGAGTTTCTTGAGTTCATCCGAGCTGAGGGTCGAGGCGGGGCGCCGTGGAAGGATCATGCGGCAATCTTTGCGCCAGCGTTTCGCGGTCCCAGGATTGCCCGGTGGTTCGCAGACAGCCAGGGCGGATTGAGGCAAAGCCAATCCTCCGAACATGCTGAAGCCGAGCGCCCCGGCGCCCAACCCGAGTTGCTGAAGAAACCTCCTGCGCGACGGCAGGGGTGTAATCACACTCTCTTCACGACTAGACATGACCTACCTCCTCTGTTGTTGGTCCGAGGCTGGTTGGCTCCATGCGATGGATTGCTGTAGCGGCCAATTGTTGGATCAGGATCAGTTACATCAATAAGCGTGCCCAGAACAAACCGTGGAGATAGCCTCTACATTTTTGAAATCGTCGGGTCGATGGTGAGTAGAGAGACATATCAGGGAAGGGTGCGTATCTGATGCGATACAGAAATAACGGATTGGATACAGTCGGCCGGTGAACAGCCTCACTGAAGAGACGGGAGCCGCAAGAAATTATCCACTGGTGCACGTGCTCGTGTGCCAGAGATCGCGCGCGGGTTGAGACGAAACCGGCTGGATACGCGTCGGACGTTTCGGTACACTGCTTTCCCATCGATGTAGCGGCAGCCTGTCGCTCTGCTGCAAAGGTGGTTGCCGTTGATCTGTTCGCTGATTTCGGAGTGGTGGGGAGCCACTATATCCCGGGTCAAAGAGTACGTACACTATGTTGGAGATTTCTATCAATGAACGTGCAATTACGAGCGGCGAGGCTTGAGGACGCCGAGCAGTGCGGGCTGATCTGTTTTGAAGCGTTCATGGCACTCTGAGTGGCGTTGTTATGGTAAACCGAGTTCACCCCGCGGACTGCGATCAGCGCGGCCCGATCAGGCTGCACGTATCCGGTTTCATCGGTGGCGCGACTCTGCAAAATCGTTTCTTCTCCGCTCCAGCGCCAGGAGAATCGAAACCGGGTGTGGCATTTAGGGAGGACCGGCTCCTGTAGCTGCGCTTGTTCCCACGAGCGTCCTCCGTCGGTGCTGACCTCCACCTTGGTCACAGATCCGCGACCGCTCCAGGCGCGGCCGCGAACTTCAACAAAGCCGGGTTGGATCCTCTGCCCGCCAGAAGGACTGGTGATCACCGACTTGGCCTCCATGACCATCGTGAGTTGCCGCGCGGTCCCATCCGGCATGAGATCGGTATATTGCGAGGTCTCCTCGCGTGTCATGAATGGTGCCCTGCCCAGCTTCAGCCGGCGCAGCCATTTGATGCAGGTGTTCCCTTCCCAACCGGGAATCAGCAGCCGCGGCGGATACCCTTGCTCCGGCCTGAGTGCCTCACCGTTTTGCGCATACCAGAGGAGCGCATCATCAATGTCGGCCAGCGGCAGGCTGCGCCTCATGGCCGCCGCGTCACTGCCCTCCGCCAGCATCCAGGTTGCGTCAGGTTGCGCGCCGACTTCTTGCAGGGTGATCGCAAGCCGTATTCCTGTCCTTTTGCTTGTGCTCGTGAGCCCCTGAGTGTGCTGCACGGTCTGTCCGGTCGGAGCCCGCCATTCAAGCGCGGAATTTCCCGAACAGTCGATGAAGGCGAGCCGTGAGACGGAGGGAAACCGTTTCAGTTCGTCCATCGTGAAGATCAGCGGCCGATCAACCAGGCCATGCACAACGAGTCTGTGGCGGGACGGATCGATGGCTGGCACGCCATTGTGATGGCGCTCGAAGTGCAAGGACGCGGGAGTCACCACGCCATCAAGATCCTGCAGCGGGGTAGGGGACGATCAGCAGGACCTCGCCACGCGCTCACTCTTCTCGAACGGTGAGAGCCCGCCGTACCGGCTGGGCGGGGTGCCGGGCACTGTGGTCGGGTCGGACAGCACCAACGGGTCTTCCGCCCGCAAAGGACTCAAGATGGCTTGAGCCGCCGTCAGTCCGCCTACCGTGCCCGCTTGGCTCAATAAGATGGGACGACTCAATCGCTGCCTGCCGGGCGTATCATCGAGCGGTTCTTCTTGTGCTTTTGAGATAAAATCTCGGGTGCTGGATGCATGGGGGGTCACATGGATCAAGGCTGTGTGCAGGTTGGGCTTTGATAAGACCATCCTGATTTGCCGGACATCACCTCGTGTCATCGTAGAGATGTCCAAGAGTGTATGCAAGTCGGGGTAGAGTCTGAGCGCGAACGAAGAAAGGCAGCCAGGGGCAGGCCTTAGACTCATAGGTTTATAACGGTTTCACCCGCCTAAGCAGGAGGCCGCGGCTGCATGGCATTTGCTTCGGTCAGGCGTGCACTACAAGAATTCAGGCGGCGGTGGCAGCGTCACGTCCTCGACCCACGCGGAGAGTGTTTCCGGAACGCGCAGCGCGCCCTCGATGCGCCACCTGGGGACGCCCGGCACAGGGTCGAGCGCGACCAGTTTCACCCCGAACAGCGACTCGAACACCGCAGGCGCGGCAGAGCAAGCCAGGCTGAAGCCTGTCGGGTGGGCGACGACGCCATGCGCGTGAAGCCAGCGTCGACAGGACTCCATGATTTCCGGATCAGGTCGGAAGCGGTCAATGGTCCGTGCCGTGGGGAGTTGGCCGCTGCCGGCCGTGCGCAGAAGGATTTCAAATGAAACGGTGGAGTCAGGCATGGCTAGGAAAGGCCCGGGCGCGGGTCGATCGGTCGGCCCGCGCAATATTCCTTGTGCGGACGGTCAAAGCAACACGTTGACGGCACGTGCGGCATCAACGAGGCCGAAGCCGGTGGCGCCATCGGGACCAGGGCCGGCGATTTTTCCATGGGCGTTTGTGCCGACGAGAATGTCGCGTGCTGTGTACTTCAGGATGTTCCTGACCTGATCCGGTGTCAAGGTGGGATCGGCCTCTTTCAGCAGCGCGCAGACGCCGGCGACCATCGGGCTGGCTGCTGAGGTGCCGCTGAATGCGCCCCATCCGCCCTGCTTGTCAAGGGCGGCGCCGCTTTGCACGGGCAGCACGATGTAGTCGGCGGTGGGCAACTCGCCGCATAGCCCGCATACGTCTGGCGTGCGCCGACCGGGGAACCACGTCGAGTCGAAACCGCTGGTGTATTTTGTGGCGGAGTAGTTGAGGTTCTGATCCACGATCACGCCGCCGACGCTGATCACCTCGGGCATACTGCCGGGGAATCCGAAGTGACCATTGCCGGCGGAGAAGCAGACGGTGATGCCCTTTGAGACCGCATCGAGCACCGCCAGGTAGAGCGGCACGAGGAAGTTCGGCATCGTCGAGTTGGGAACATCAACGCTGTAACCCCAACTGTTCGTCATCACGTGCGGGCGCAAATCTGTCGCCGTCTTGAAAGCGAGCGTGGGATTTGCCCCCATTTTCACCCCGATGAAGTTGATGCCTGGCGCGGTTGCGAAAAGGTTTGCACACTCGCCGGTCCCGTGACCGTTCCCATCGGTGGTGTGATCGGTGGCATCCGGTGCGGTGATGGCCAGAAAGTTGTAGCCCTGCCCCTGGAAGTACGGATGATGGTAGAACCCGGTGTCGGGCATGGCCACTCGGATGCCTTTGCCCGTGAGGCCGTGCTGATGCACCTCGTTGGCGCGCATGATGTCCGCCACATCCACCGGCACACGCAGGCGGTACTTGTCATTCCAGAATGGCGGTATCGGTCGTTCTCCGGCGAAGAAGATCGCCGGCGGCTGTACATAGACGCGCTCGACGAGATCGGCGAGCCCTTCAACGGCAGGCGGGAGCACCCGAGTGTCCGGCGCCAGGTAAGACTTCACGGTGGCTACGTGGAAGCCTTGCTTAGGCATCGGTTTTTTGACGAGCCGTGTGCGAAACAAGGCCTCGAACTGCTTGGCCGAACAGGATGCCGAGATGCTGAATTCCGAGACGTTGTGCACGACGATGTGTTGCCGCTGGAGCAGGCGCGAAGTCTCGACCATCTTGTCAAGCGGAACGCGGTAGCGGTCGAGGTTTGCCGTGGTGGGCAGCAATTCGCTCTCGAAGACCGATTTGCCGTCCGACTCCGGGTGGACCGTGACTTCGAATGGGATCTCCGACGCGCTGGTTTCAGGGGCAGGTTTGCCGGCTGATTTCCGGTTTTTCATACTTCCTCCCTTCCGTTTGTACTAGTTGCTGATGGTGTGCTGGTGGAGACGCAATGACCGCCCCAACCTTGAGGCTCACCAAAGGACACATACTCAATGCCAACGCCCGAGATGAGAAGGAATATGTGCAGAAGGGATGCCAGAACAACACGAGGATGGAATTCAGCACAACCTATACACGCATATAACAAAATTAATACCAGCAATGTCTTAGGGATGTATTCAGCAATAATCAAAATGATCGAATGGATACAGCGCTGTATTAGATTGGATACGAGGCTGGCATCATTTGGAAAAGGTCGACCATCCGTAGTTAGACGATTAAGTTTTTGGAGAGAAGGTGAGCGTCTGGTCCTGCGCTCATACATTCTACAGTTCGCGTTCAGTTGATTCTGAAAGCCCGCGCAAAGACGTCATCTATGGACGCGTGTGCTCGGCTTGTGTGGGGTTCCGGACGACACCACGGCTTGATCCTGCGGCGAAGGCAGGTTGATGAAGTTTCGTGAGAGGTGTTGTGGCATGAGTGAGAGGACTTTCGTGGGCTACGTCTAGTTCCGGCTGCTCGCCTCAAGGACTCGTTGACCGTCAAGCGGGGGCCTGACATCATTCTGCTATCATCGTGACGGACATGAGATGTTGAAGAGGAGGGTATGACGCAAGTGCTGGTGGGTGTTAGTTGGCAACTGAATAGCTGCGAATGTCCGGAGCCTCCGCTGCAAGGTCCGGCAGCTTCAGAAGCGCCTGCTGCATATGCGGCGTCTGAAGATGCGCGCCCACGGCAGGTTGGCTCGCCCATTCCTCGACAAAGGTAAAATCCGTCGGGTCGGCCCTGTTGTGAAGAAGCTCGTAGTTCACGCAGCCTTGCTCCTTGCGCGTCGGCTCAAGCAGGCCATGCAGCAGCGTATGAAGTTCGTTCACCTTTTCGCTCTTAGCCACGATCCGTGCCACCACCCGGACCGTTGCGTTCTCCATATGCCTTCTCCTGTATCGTGACGCACTCGTGAGGGATTTCCGCAAGACCAGAGGAGCTGGTGAGAGACTTGCCGACCTATTACCTCTACCTAACCTACGACCTTCCTGACGATTTGGATCTATTCACTCCCGCAAGATTCAGTGTGGCGGATTAGATGAACCTCAGGTTTTGCAATCACACAGTCCTGTCGGTCTTTTGGCCTGCTGATGCCTACGCAGCCTTCTGCGAGTTGCCTTGATCAGTGGATAAAGGGTCCGTTCCTCCGGGCCGATTCAAAGGCCCAAGAGTCCGATGAACCGTCGAGGTCCGCACGGAATTGAACTGCGTATTGGACATCTGATTTGATCTTGCCGAAGACCGCGTGCGAGGAATGAGGTTGGAAAAAGGCGCCGGAAGCCTATGATGGGTTGGCTCGGTCTTGTCGGAAATTTTCTGACACCAGGCGATTATTTCTGCTTCGTTTCGAGCCGCACGCTCTCTGCGGACCATTCTAAATCCGTAAGAGGAGCATTGCGCCCATCCACCGCCTGAATCTTGTATCGGCTGCGATACAGAACAAACGAATTGGATACAGTCAGGTGCCGATTCTTCCCATACGCGCATTTCTCCAACGTTGCGTTGACACTCTCATTCTCAACGTCTAGCCTGGCATCGTCGCCGACCCTGGAGATGATATGAAGCCAGGATGCTTGTGGCGGTGACGCAGCGGCGCGGCCGTTGCTCAAGACAGGGTGATGCCATCATCCGCTAAGGAGGCAGTCATGCCCGAGTACCATTCACCAGGTGTCTATGTTCAAGAAACCCAAAGAGGAAGCCAGCCGATTGAAGGGGTGGCGACGAGTACGGTCGGTTTCCTTGGAATAGCCGAGCGAGGACCAGCGACGCCGATTTTTCTCTCCAGCTTCAATGCGTATCGCGGGGCGTTCGGCGGCTACGTACTCGACGGAACGCAGGATCGTTATCTAACCTATGCGGTAGAGGGCTATTTCCAGAATGGCGGTCGGCGCTGTTACGTCCAACGAGTGGTTGGGAAGGGTGCCACGACGGCCGACACAACTATTGACGCAACACTCAAGGTCGCCGCTCTCGGCCCTGGGCTATGGGGGAATCGAATCGCTGTCGAGATCACACCGGCAGGACTCAGTCAGTTTTTTAGGCTCACGGTGCGGTATTGGGCGCCGGGGAAGCCACAGTCAGGGGAACCGACAGTTCGCGAGGAGTACGAGAACCTGTCGGCAGACGAAGGCTCGACAGACTTCTACAGGAAGAGGGTCAACGGTGCATCTCGACTCGTGACGGCCGAAAAAGCCGGCGTGGGCGGGCGTCCGGCAGATGCTGCGGCAATTTGGCTGACCGGAGGAAGCGATGGGCAGGCCTACGCCGAGAACGACTTCAAGGCTGCTTTAGATTTGTTCGAGAAGGTGGAGGACATCGCCATCTTGTGTTGTCCGGAAGAGAATGGTTTTCCCCGCATCACAGGGCAGCTTCTGGGCCAATGCGAACGTCTGAAAAATCGTTTCGCCATTCTCCAGGCCCCGTTGTCGGGTTACGACCTGACGACGCATCGGCCCCCGCGTGATTCTCGCTATGGAGCCTACTACCTGCCATGGTTGCGCATCCGACATCCCGAGACGGGGGCGGAAAAACTGATTCCACCGGGAGGGCACATTGCGGGCATCTATGTTCGGACGGACAGTGAGCGAGGGGTGTATCAAGCTCCCGCCAACGAGGCTCTCCGCGGTTTGCTGACAGATCCGCTCGACCCTGCGCGAGGATTGGCCCTGCTGGTCACTAAAACACAACAGGATGGGCTCAACTCGCGGGGAATCAATGTGCTGCGGTATTTCCCTGGGAGGGGGATTCTCGTATGGGGAGCGAGGACGATGGCTTCTGATCCCGATTGGAAGTATGTCAACGTCCGCCGTCTATTCATCTTCATTGAAGCGTCTATCCAAAAGGGCACGCAGTGGGTGGTCTTTGAACCCAACGACGAACCCCTGTGGGCGCGAGTGCGCAGCAGCGTCAGCGACTTTCTCGTGAGATTGTGGAAAGACGGCATGCTCCAGGGACAGAAGCCGGAACAGGCATTCTTTGTCACATGTGATCGAACGACGATGACGCAAGCCGATCTCGAGAATGGCAGACTCATCATGGTGATCGGTATTGCTCCGATCAAGCCGGCTGAATTCGTCATTTTCAAAATCGGACAGTGGGCCGGTGGTTCCGACCTGTCCGAGTGAGGGTGTGACCAGCGCGTGTCAGTTCGTCTCCCGCCGTTCGTCTTGCGGGGATATTCATGTGTGACCCCCTAGGTTGAGCTCGTCGATTTCGGGAGGGCTGAAACTAGTTTTTCGGCAGCCTGGCAAGTCGTAAAAATCGAGGTGGGGTCGTGGGTGGCTCACGTGCTAGACTGCACAGATTCTGGTCAGACTGCCCGGCCCGTGACGCACTCCATGTTCAACGTCATCCTTTTTCAACCTGAAATTCCTCCGAACACCGGCAACATCATCAGGCTCTGCGCCAACACGGGCGCCAGGCTGCACCTAGTCCAACCTCTGGGGTTTACGCTGGAGGATAAACAATTGTTGCGGGCGGGGCTCGATTATCACGAGTTCGCCACCATCACGGTCCACCAAAGCTGGGCAAACTGTGTGGAGCGCTTGCAAGGTCGCCGCTTCTTCGCCGTCTCCACCAAAGGCACGCAACGATACGATTTGGTGAACTATGCCGAGGGCGATGCCTTTATATTCGGCCCGGAAACTCGCGGCCTGCCGCCTGAGATCCTGGAAAGCGTCTCCGAGCAGCAGCGGATTCGCGTGCCCATGGTTCCTGGAAGCCGTAGCCTCAATCTCTCCAATACGGTCGCCGTGATCATCTACGAAGCCTGGCGGCAGCTGGGGTTTGGAAAGGGTCGGTAAAGAAGTGAAGAGCACATAGCCTATGGCTTATGGCCGATAGCATGTCGCAGAAAAAACAGAACTCCTTTGTTCGTACTGGGCGTTGCTCACGCGCTGGTGTTTAAGAAGGGATTCAGATGGCTCAGGCTGACATGTTTCTGCGCATACGCTCCACCAACCCGCTGGATGTCTGCGATGTGCTTCACCGAGTCCATCACCTGCACGTTCTCCGCTTGCACGTCCTCGAGACCCAAAGCATCTAAGCTGGTCT
>JAHFEW010000104.1 GCA_023248215.1 Nitrospira sp. | reverse complement strand
CGATGCCTTTATCACCGCCTATAACAAAACCGCACATCCCTTCGAGTGGACCAAGCAAGTGGTGTTTGCGAAACATCCCAAAGCAAAATACGCTAATTAATGCAACCAAGTACTAGTATGCAGGCAGGTGACACGCTCGACCCAAAACCATACGCTGGCGCCATCGCAAGGCAGCGGGACCGCTTTATCAACAGACTCTGTGCGGCGCTAACGGCGTATGACACGTTGCCGCCCGCGATGCAGTTCCGGATTCTTCCCAGTGAGAGCGACGTCATGACCAGTGCCCCGCTGTTGGTGGCGTCGCTGAGCGAATCGGAAAGGGCAGTCTTAAACAAGCTCCTCACCCCCACTCGGTTGCGATTGCTGCTGTGCGCCATCGCTCAGCACGCAATGGCGCCGGGCCTGCTGAACGACATCCCCAAGACGGGTGCCCCCAAAGACCAGGCTGTCCGGTGGGCGGTCCTTGAACTGTGGAGTGTCTATGAGTACGCCACGGGCGAGGAGCCAAAAGCATACCCCTCCCCTTATGAAGAGAATGGCTCACCATATGCTGGCGGGTTCTTTCGTTTCGCGAAGGCCGTCCTTGGTCCGACTCGCATAGTGGACAAGAAGTCGCTCGGTTCAAAAATTCATGCCGCGTATCAGGACCGCAGGAAACTGCTACGTCCCTCCACCCCAAGCTAAATATAAAAACTACCCGCCGGTAGCCGCACCTTTCTGAATTATATTCTTGCACGTTAAAGAATAAATAATATCGGTGTCATGAAGACGCCGCACAGCATTTCCGCCGAAGACCTTCGGGTCGCCATCGCGAAAAGCGGCGTCCCCGCCTATGTGATCGGTGCGCGGGCCCGCGTGAATCCAATCAAATTATCCCGCCTCGTTCGTGGGCACGATCCGATCACGCCCGACGTAGCCAGTCGCATTCTGCTCGCGGTGCAGCAGGAGGCCGCCAATGGCCGCTGACTTCAACCGCTCAGGCTGCCTCACGCCCGCGCACGATCGACTGCTCGACGCCATCGCCGAACATCTCGTTGAAACATTCTTGCGAGAGGTCGGGACGAAACAACCCAGCGAGCTTGATCGACTCTTGCAGGTGGAGGAGCCCGATGCGATCTGCGAACAGCAGGAGGCACGATGAGACGGACCCACCTCAACCCTACCGCGATCGAAGACGGATTCCGCCGGGCCATTGAGCAGGCGGGCCTCACCCCGCCGGACGCCGTCATGGCCGACGGCCGGCTCCATCGATTTCCAACCAACGGGCACCGCGATGATGACAGCGGTTGGTATGTCTACCATGACGGCGACATTCCGGCGGGCGCGTTCGGTGACTGGCGCTTAGGCATCAAGGAAACCTGGTGCAGCAAGTCAGATCGACAGATGACGAAGGCGGAACGGGAAGCCCATCAGCAGCGACTCCGGCAGATCCAGCGCCAGCGGGAAGATGAAGAACGACGGCGCCATGCCCAGGCGGCAGCCGAAGCCGAACGGATCTGGAATGCGGCGAAACCGGCAATAGAGCATCCCTACTTGTTAAGAAAGCAGGTTCAGCCGCATGGGCTGCGCGTCCACACCGATGGACGGCTCGTTGTGCCGGGGATGACGCTCGACGGCACCATCACCACCGTGCAGTTCATCGATGACGACGGGAACAAACTCAATCTTTGTGGCGGCAAGGTCAAAGGTAGCTGCTTCGGCCTTGGCGATCTGACGAACGTGTCGGTCGTGGTGGCGGCTGAAGGCTTTGCGACAGCAGCCAGTTTGCACGAAGCGACCGGCCATCCCGTGGTGGTGGCCTTCGATGCGGGGAATCTGTTGCCGGTGGCGCAGGCCTTACGAACACAATATCCCGACGCAAAGATTCTTATCGCCGGAGACAACGACTTTCACGCCGACGGGAAGCCTAACACGGGACGCATTGCAGCCACGGCAGCAGCCCAGGCCGTGAACGGGTTGCTGGCCATTCCAGACATGGACGGTAAAAAATGCGATTGGAATGATGTCGCGCGGGATGGGCTCGACGCGGTGCGACTCAGCATTGCCGCCGCGCTCTCACCTGAGGCTTCCATTCTTGATGAGGTGTACGCGTTCCTCGGGCGGTTTGTCTGCTATCCATCTGAACCTGCGCATGTCGCCCACACGCTGTGGACTGCGCACACACACCTGATGGACGCCTGGGAAAGCACACCGCGCATTGCCTTCCTCTCCCCTGAACCTGGCTCAGGGAAAACTCGCGCGCTCGAACTCACGGAAACGGTGGTCCCTAATCCGGTCGAGGCGATCAACGTCAGCCCCGCCTTCCTCTTTCGCCGGATGGCTGATCCGAAAGGACTGCCAACGATTCTGTACGACGAAGTCGATACCGTGTTCGGTCCTCGCGCAAAGGAAAACGAGGAACTCCGAGGTCTGCTGAATGCCGGACATCGACGCGGCGCCATGTGCGGCCGATGTGTGGTCAAGGGCAGGCAGATCGAGACGGAAGAATTCCCGGCCTTTTGTGCGGTCGCGCTTGCTGGCCTTGGCGGACTGCCGGATACCGTGCTGACTCGCAGTATCGTGATCCGGATGCAGCGACGAGCGCCGACCGAGCGGGTTGAACCGTATCGACGGCGGATTCATGCGCCCGAAGGATATGCACTGCGAAACCGTCTCGCCGTGTGGGCCGTCGAGATCCGACCCCGACTCAATACCAACCCCATGATGCCGGATGGCATTGCAGACCGGGACGCCGACGTGTGGGAAGCGCTCTTGGCCATCGCGTACGCGGTTGGGGGGGACTGGCCAGCGCGGGCTCGTGTAGCTGCTGTAACTCTCGTAACCAGCTCTATGGGAGACAGAGGCAGTCTAGGTGTCCGTCTCCTAGCGGATCTTCGATCCATATTTGGAGAGGCCGCGAAGCTGGCGACGACGGAGCTTCTCGACAAACTCGTCGCACTGGAGGAATCGCCTTGGGGAGACTGGAAAGGGAAACCGTTAGATGCACGGAAACTTTCTTTTTTCCTTAAACCATATGGAATAGGTCCTAAACCACTCCGGATCGGTAGAGATGTGTTTAAGGGGTATGAACGTAGCGATCTCCTCGACGCCTGGACGCGGTACCTCCCGCCTGAGGATTCACTGGCCTCTCCGTCTCCCAAGGAACGGGTTACTGACGTTACAGCGGAAACAACAGAGGCGACTAACGTAGGTCTATCTCACCAGGAAGCGGTTACATCGGTTACGGAAGATACAGCTCAGCCGGGCGGCGAGGAGCCGATCGAGCTATTCGAGGAGGACCGTGATGCTTCTTGAGGCCACAAGCAAAGCCGTCAGATATCATCTCCGTGATGGGCGCGAAGTGCTCTTGCAACCCGGCGTTCCGGTGGAGATGTCAGACGGAGCGGGACGCCGTCTGCTCGAAAAAGCCGGTGGCCGGGTGCGCATCGTCTCGCCTTCCGCTGATGTGGTGATCGAAGCGGCGTCTCCTTCGGCCACGCCAGTTTTTTGGGAAGGGGCCGATGGACGGATCTGCGGACCCGCGTCGCCGGAGCACTTCCTCATGATAGGCAGTGGGGACGCGGCTCGGTTCTGGCTGCTTCTCACGTTTGAAGGATCGCTCTGGTGGATTCGGTCGGACCTCCTGCGCAGTCGCCAGGCGTTCGAGCAGCAACCTCCTCGGGTCTGTGCCTGCTGTGGCGGACATCGCTTCTGGCTCTCGATCCATGACTCACGGGTGTGCGCCGTCTGCCATCCGCCAAGACATGAACGCCTCGTGCGGGCCTGGCTGTGAACCGTTACGTCGTGACTGCGCCGCGACCAAGGAAGCCGGTAGGGTGAATAGGGGGTTTGATGATTGGCGGCGAAGGGAACCTGGACTTATTTAACACCTAACGTATTGTAATGGCTTAAGAAGTCTAGCGCTTTTACAAGAATCGAACAGTAGCGGGCTCTGGATTTTACGAACAGGACAGGCTGCGCTTATGAGCGGAAAACGGGGTCAAAAGGGCACGGGTAGCACAGAGATCGCTGATCGGTATAGCGCCGACTTCCTGGAAGAGCTGGACGGGCGCGTCCGCACCGCGAAGACTTTGAGGCAACGGCTGCGGGCGCTCATCGCGGACCTGGGCGGTGAGTCTGAACTGTCGTATCAGGAGATGAGTCTCGTGAAGCGGTGTATTCATGTTGAACGACTGCTTGAACGGCGCGAATCGACGCTGGCGCATGGCGCATCGATCGACGACCAAGCGTATTTCTCAGGGATCACAACTTTATCGAGTTTGTTCACGAAGCTCGGATTAAAGCGCCGGGCGAAGCCCGTGCAGACCATCGAACAATATCTGGAATCGCGCGCACAGACACCAGACGCAGAGTCAGAGGACACCACGAACACTGAGGATCATGAAGACGTCAACGCAACCACCCACCATTCTTGACGCGCTCGCCGATCCGGCAATCTTTGGCGCGCTGTTTCCGGTCGCGACTTGGGCGGCGTGGCGTGCGTTCCTTGTCGCGGTATTCGGGTTGAAGGCGACGAAGGCAGAACGTGACCTGATTCTGCAATGTACGGGCTGTACGAGCCTTCCCGCACGGCAAGCCTCAGCGGTGTTCTGTGTGGTGGGACGGCGTGGAGGCAAATCCCGAATTGCGGCGCTGTTGGCTGTCTTCTTGGCCTGCTTTCGCGACTACCGGAACATCCTGACAGCTGGAGAACGTGGCGTGGTCATGTTGATCGCCTCAGATCGCAAACAGGCTGGAGTCCTGAAGCGGTACGTCAGCGGGCTGCTGCAAGCGGTGCCGATGCTCCAACAACTGGTCGTCGGCGAGACGACGGAAGGCATTCAGTTGACGAATCGCGTCGTCATCGAGATCCATACCGCCTCCTTCAGAGCGGTCAGGGGTTATACCGTGGTCGCCGCCGTGCTTGATGAACTGGCCTTTTGGCCCAGTGACGATGCCGCCAACCCCGATGTCGAGATCATCAATGCCCTGAAACCTGCCATGGCGACGGTGCCCGAGGCACTCTTGGTGGCCATTTCCAGCCCGTATGCGAGGCGCGGCGCCCTGTACCAGGCCTATCGCGACCACTTCGGGAAGGCGTCCGGCCCGCTGGTGTGGCAGGCAGACACCAGGACCATGAATAGCACAGTCCCGCAGTCTGTGATTGACCAGGCGTACGTGGAAGATGCCGCCAGTGCCGCCGCAGAGTACGGCGCAGAGTTCCGGCGTGATGTGGAGAGCTTCATCGCGTGCGAAGTCATCGACAGTTGTGTCGTGGCTGGTCAGTATGAACTCCCTCCAGAGGCAGGGCTGCGGTACTGGGGGTTTGTCGATCCGAGTGGTGGTTCACAGGATAGTTTCACCATGGGCATTGCCCACCATGCGCACGGCTTGACGGTGCTGGATCTGATCCGCGAAGTGACGCCTCCATTTTCTCCAGAGCAGGTGGTAACGGACTTCACCGACACCTTAAGACGCTACGGCCTGACGCAGGTGACTGGGGACCGGTACGGTGGAGAATGGCCACGTGAGCAATTCAGAAAGCATGGTGTGGAGTATCTGCTCTCGACGCACGCGAAGTCAGACATCTACAGAGACCTGTTGCCGTTGCTCAACAGCACCACCATCACCCTGCTGGATCACCCGCGCCTGCTCGCGCAGCTGGGGCAATTAGAACGACGCACCGCGCGTGGGGGCAAGGATAGTATTGACCATCCGCCCCACGCGCACGATGACGTGATCAACAGCGCCGCAGGAGCGCTGGTACTCGCGGCTTGTGCGTCTGCGAGAGCCCCGCTCGCATTCCTTAGCGAGGGCCGGTGGATCGGCCCGTCGCCCGCGCCACAGCTGGACGCACCATGGCGCACCGTCACTACGCCCACGCTCATCGAGCAAGGCGTGACCATGGCCCGTCGAGCCGTCAAAGCCGTGGTGCGCGCGGTCTCGCCAGCATCAGTCCCGACACGGAAGATCATTGCGCCTGTCCCCTACCGCTCCATCGAAACGATCGAACGTCTCGACGAAGGCGTGCGCAGTCCTGACGAACAAGAGCGACTCGACGAACACTACGTCCAACGGCAGCGCAGCCGGAAGCCGTCAGACTTGGAGCAATACCTGCGAGCCGGTCACGTGTATTTTCCTGGCGATCAGATCGTGCGCACGGACAACCTGCAGGACGTGCTGGAAGCGATTCGCCTGAAGTTTAAACACTGGCGATGACGCAGGATGCACAAGCAAGAGAGGGGATCCGCGATGAAGAAACCGCAGCCAAAAAAGAAGAAACCGCAACCGGCGACACTCGCTGTGCAACCCGACTGGAATCTTGGCCAACGCGTGCGCATCACATTGACCGGCGCCCCGATGCCGAGGTTTTTACAAGACATGATCGTGAAAGGAAAGGAGTGACCCATGTCTGCCATCGTTCATGACCGCATCGTGCACAAGGACATCGCCGCCAGCATTCAGAACGTGACGGGCCGCACCGTGGAATTCATCGCGTCGCAGGAGATTCAAGATCGGGACGGCGACGTGATCATGTGCGCCGGGATCAATCTCGGCGACTTCATGCGGAACCCGGTGTTCCTCGGCGACCACGACACCAAGTTCATCCTCGGGCGCGTCACGAAGCTGTGGAAAGACCGGCTGCCGGACGGCTGGGCGCTGCTCGGCAAGGCCGACATCCTCCCGGCGGGCACATCCGCACGGGTGGACGAAGCGTTCACGGCGATCAAGCACGGGGCACGGGCGGGGATTTCCATCGGGTTTATTTCGACGGACTCCGAACCGACGGCGACCGGGACGCGTTTTAAGTCGATTTCACTTTTAGAAGTTTCGTCGGTGGCCGTGCCGAGCTGCCCGACGTGCGTCATCACGAACAAGGCCCACTCTCACCATCACCACAAGGAGGAACACATGCACCGAAACGATGAGATCATTTTGACTCTGAAAGACGGCAGCCCGAATTGCCCGTCCCCGAACCTCACCCCCGCAGAGAATGCGCGCCTGGTCGATCAAACGGTGGCGTCGATCACGGCGAAGATCCAACCCGCGCTCGACGAGTTGATCCGGCAGATCATGCTGCACGGCGGCATTCCAAGCGGCAAAAGCCTCTCGGCTGCTGAGGCGCACAGCCAAAGAGTCCAGCGCGAACGTGACGACGACGCCTACGAAAAGGCCCTGCGCGACACGTTGCACAACATGAGCGTGCCGCTCTCGAAGACCATCGCCCCGTGGGGCGGCTGGAACTGAGCAACGCCCCGATGGGGCAGAAACGGAGCATGACCAATGGACATCTTGGAATTTTTCAAAACGGACGACGCAACGGAGCTCGACTGGCGACAACGCGAGGATGTGCGCACGGCGCAGGCGCGGCATCGGGAAGCGGCGCACCGTCTTGAGACGGCGACGGCGCGTCGTCTCGACGTCTGGCGCTGGCGCGATGAGAGTGACGGACGGCTGCGCTTGCAACACTTCACCGAGTGGCCGCAGGCGGACATCGAATTTCGTGAGGCGGAGTTGAACCTGCACGAAACGCAAACGGCGTTGATGAAGGTGGAAGCAGCCGCCAAAAACTCGGTGCGGGCGGCGTGGCAAGAGGTCTACCGCAAGGCGTTCGCGAGCGTGGAGGCCATTGCCTTGGGGGCGTTCGCTGATCGCCTGCAAGAACTTGGTGAGTTATGGGATAGGGGCAATGCCCTCGGTATCGCGTTGCCCGTCGCGTGCTGCGATTGCACGCTCAGCCCACAAGGCTTGAGTGAATGGGCAGCCGCCGTGCGCAAAGAACTGGGCAGCTAGGAATTGGGGGGACTCCTCGGCGTGTCGGGGTGACGCGCCGTCCGGAACAACCGCGAACAGCGCCCCCCAGCCGCCTCCTTGCGGCGTCATTCGCTGTTCGTGGACACCCCACTGCATCTATCGAGATTGACAAGTGCCCGCCACAGGGAAACAATGCTGCGCGAAACAGCCCTCAAAGGATGGGTTTAAGAATACAATCCATCATAACTTTGAATCCATTCGTGTTGCGTAGTATGCCCCCTGCAATAAATAGCGGCCAAACAACCGCATACCGAGGTGACTTGTGGCCCAAAACAATCGTGCCTTAATTCGCGTTTACCTAAAACCTATTCTTATATTTGGCCTTCTTATCTCCGTGGTTGGATGCGTCAGCATAAGTTACAAGCCATCTCTTTCACTGGACCAGAGTCCAAAAACTATTAAAGCAAGGGCGTTGCTTCACAAATTTAGCGACAACTCTCCCGAAGAGGATAAGGACACCAAACTGGGGGGAGTATCGGTTGCCGAACCCGGAACTATTGAGGGAGATTTAGCCACCGGGGTCACCAATGCGATTTTGAGCGATTTTCATAACAACAGGGTCTTTCTCGAAATTGAAAAAAGCATGGAGCATCCCGATGTCGTAATACAGGGCAGGATAGTAAGATTTTCCGGCAAGGGTGGTATGAACGCTTTGGGATGGTTCACCATTCCCATCAGTATCGTCTGGTTGCTTGGCCTACAAGTCCAAACTGTAGAGGAAGAAGTACTGATTGAAGTAATACTCGAACGACCTGATGGAAGCTTAATAGGGAAATATCTTGGGCATGGTGGGGACTCGGAAGACTTTAGCATGTATACGCAAGTGGCACTATCCGCTCCTTCCCGAACTAACAACGCATTTGGCGTGGCAATCACAAAAATTCGGGAGCAGATGATTAAGGATGAAGTAAAGATAGTTCAGTGATTCAGCGTGACGCGCTCTGCACCTCATCTGTACGTCCGAATCATTACGGCCAAAGCGGTGTCTGGTTTTTATGGTTATCATGCAAAAGTTGATCTCGTACAGCGAGTGTCTCTAGTGCAACAGCCACAACACACGATGTTTGCGACAACATGGGAAGAACCAGGCCAAACAGGCAGCGTGGGAAGTGTGTACATGAGAGAACTTTTAGGGCTAGTTGAGGAGCAGGTCAAACAATTTGCCAACGACTTTCTGACCGTCAATCCTCGGTAGTGGTGTGCGAGGCCGACCTGGGACTGGAAGTCGATGAAGTAGTGGGCGCTCACAGGCGTTTACATGCTATTACAATTGTAATATACTATCCATGACACAACCGAGCATTGGTGCACGAGTGAAACGTATCCGTGAGGTACACGGCTTGACACAGGCGGAGCTGGCGAAGAAGGCCCACGTGACGCAGGGCTTCATTTCTCAACTGGAATCAGGCGTGAGGAAGAACCCCGGGGTACTGCATGTCCAACGGCTGGCGACGGCGCTAGGCGTATCTGTTGGAGAACTACTTGGAGAGAGCATGGAATGGTGGAGGGCAGAGGCGGATAGGGATCGCGCACCACATCCGTTGTCCCGCGCAGCACGTTCGGCCACAGGATCTTATCCTACACGCGAGGAAGCTGAGAGCGAAGCTCGGCGACTCAGTTATTCCGTTGTAGCCCGTTATCAAGAGAAGGGCGGAGACGAGATTCGGCGAGCCTTCCCCGTACGCATCGTTCGACGAGCCAACTCTCGAAACGGAAGGCGCTGAAAGTGACGGTGGCGGAGCTGGTGAAATGCACGAATGGGGATTGCTAGCAGACTTAGGTGTAACTCTGGTCGGTACCTTCACCGGTGTCTTTGTCGCCTTTTTGTTGGATCGGCGGAGCCGAGAAGCCGAGGCTGTCGGACATTATGCTAATACCCTTAACTCCATCAGGGCCGATCTTGCGAACCTCTGGGCCGTGACCAAGCACGCGTCTGAACATTTAGAGCGCAGCGGTACCCCTTTCGATCTATTCCCTCCCGACACGCCAGCCTTGGATGCCGCTTTATCAAATTCAGCCTTTTACGATAGGGCTCCATATGGCTTAGTCAACTGCCTAATTGTCATCTCGAATATGCGCCGTTCATTTGGCGGCGCGTTCGGGAACCATTTGGTTTCTCGGGACAATCAGAAACTGAAGGCTCAAATAGTTCAGTTGCAACGTGTCATTTCCTATGTACAGCCCGTGGTCGACGATGTAGTCAAGCCTTTGAAGAAACCTATCATTAAAACTCCGTACGACACGGTCGTTATCGAGGGATTGAAAAAGGCCATGCGCGGCGAGACCGCGGCGCCCCCTTCAACCACATCAACCGAAGCAGGAAGTAAGTGATGATCGCCGCCATCTACGCCAGAAAGAGCACGGACCAGACCGGCGTGAGCAAGAAGGAGACTGCACCATGACACGCGTTGCCCTTTATGGCCGGTATTCATCCGAAGGCCAGCGGGAGGCCTCGATCGAGGACCAGTATCGCAACTGCGAGCAGTACGCGCAGCGGCTGGGCTGGCAGATCGTTGAGCGCTACGCAGACAAGGGCATCTCCGGCACGAAGGACGAGCATGGACGCCACGGCTACGCGGCGATGCTCAACGCGGCGAGGGGCAAGCGCTTCGACGTGCTGCTCGTGGATGATCTCTCGCGCCTGTCGCGGGACAGCATGAAGACCGAAGAGGTGCGTCGCCTCTTCGTCTTCCTGGGCGTCCGTTTGATCGGCGTTTCAGACGGCATCGACACCGCGAGCAAGGGGCACAAGGCGCTCTCTGGCTTCAAAGGGCTGATGAACGACATCTTCCTCGACGACCTGCGCGAGAAGACGCACCGTGGCCTCGCGGGGCAAGCCTTGAAGGGGAACAATTGCGGGGGGCGCGTCTACGGCTACCAGCACGTGCCGAGCTATCACCCGACCGAGACGGACGAGTATGGGCGGCAGAAGATCGTGGCCGTGCGACGGCAGATCGATGAGGGGCAGGCGACGTGGGTGCGCCAGATCTTCGAGTGGTACGCCGACGGGCGCTCCCCTCGCGACATCGCGGACGAACTCAATCAGCGCCAGATCCCCGCGCCGGGGGCTGCGTACAAACGCAAGCACGCCTTGCGTCACTACGGCACCTGGTCTCCCACCGTGCTCCACGGTGACCTCGGGCACGCGACCGGCATGTTGTGCAACCCCATCTACATCGGGAAGGCCATTTGGAACCGGCGCGAATGGCTCGTGAACCCTGAGACGAAGCGCCGCACACCGAGGCTGCGCCCCGAATCCGAGTGGATCATCACGGAACAACCTGACCTGCGGATCGTGCCGCAGGCATTGTGGGAGCGGGTGCAAGAGCGACGAAAAGCACAGGCGATGGGGCAAATGACCAGCGGGACGGTCCGCGTCGGGCGCGGCCCGAAGTACATCCTGTCGGGCCTCCTGAAGTGCGACGAGTGCGACAGCAACTTCGTGGTGTCGGACTATTATCGCTACGCCTGCGGCGGGCACCTCAACCGTGGGACGTCGGTCTGCAAGAACGACCTGCGTGTCGCGCGCAAGCTGGTCGAAGAACGCTGCCTGGCGGCCCTCCGTGACGAGCTCCTCACACCTGACGCGATGGACCGCATCATCCAGAAGACGACGCGCCTGCTGGCCGAACGCAATCGTCACCGGCAGCCAGAGCTGGAACGGGTGCAACGTCAGCTTGAAAAGGTCGAGCGCGAGATCGAGAACATCATGAAGGCGATCCGGCAAGGCCTCCTGACGGTGAGCACGAAGCTGGAACTAGAGAAGGCCGAAGCCGAACGCGCGAAACTCCGTGAGACCGTCGCCATGCGCACGACGAAGGCCGACAAAATCGCCACGCTGTTGCCGCGAGCGCGAAAGAGCGGTTCGAGGCGGTCGTCAAGAACCTGGGGGGCATGGGCACGAATCACGTGGCCCAGGCGAGGGAGCAGATCCGAGAGCTGGTCGGCGAGATTCGGCTCGCGCCGACGGCGGACGGCTGCCTGGAGGCCGTCCTGAGTGGTCGCTATGAAGGGTTTGTGAAGCTGGCGGTCGGGGGGAAGTTAAATAATTTGGTTGCGGGGAGAGGATTTGAACCTCTGACCTTTGGGTTATGAGCCCAACGAGCTACCAGGCTGCTCCACCCCGCGAACAGATAGTAACAGGCGTGTGAAACGAGAGTCAAGGAAGGG